>JBFLYD010000015.1 GCA_040756905.1 Acidobacteriota bacterium | reverse complement strand
TAAATTACTGTGGAAGATAGAGAATGATTTGTCCGTTTATTGCCGGGAGGTAGCTTAATGGTGGACCTTGAAGAAAAAATCAATCAAAGAATTTCTTTATTTGAAAATTCCGATAGGATGTTCCCCTATTCTTGACTTCTCATGCGAAAAAGATGGCGCTTCTAAAATATGGGTTTCATATACTCAGTATGATGGAAATGACTGGGAAATATACGCAAAATGTCTTGATGCTTCCATGGTGCATCAAGAAAACTCCATAAAAATGTCATCCAATGAATTTCAGGATAGGAATCCTCAACTGTTGAATGTAAATGGAGAAATGTTTGTCATCTGGGAAAAAATTTCAAATGGAAAAACATCAATTTCAATAAAAAAATTAAATTCAGAACAAAGTGAACTGGACATAATTCCATTTCAGGAAAAAACAATTCTTTTTAAGGCATTTACCTCTGATGGAACCATAAAGATTCTATATTTCCCAAAAGGAAGAAATAATAAATTATACATAAAAAATTTAAACGAAAGATATTTAAGTAAAACAACATCAGAAGATTCAATATATGACCATGAAACTGAAGAAAATAAATCTAAAAAAAGTTTTGAGTTCTTTATTGACCCGAATGAGTACATTGCATTTGGGGATAGTATAACTTATGGAACATTCGGAGATGGATTTTTTCCGGAAAAAGGTTATATTCCAAGACTACAGAATTTCTTGCTTCAAAATTTAGGAAGCTCTACCGTATTGAACAGAGGAATCCCAGGAGAAGATACAATTCATGGATTGAGCAGAATCGATGCTGTTTTAAACAAAGATAGATCAGGATATTTTCTTCTGCTGGAAGGGACAAATGATGTAACTCTTGGCTACTCCATAGATAATATCACATTCAATTTAAAAGAAATCCTTAAAAAATGTTTGAATCTTGGAACAAGACCGCTAATCGCTTCAATCATCCCCAAAGCTTTTGATTACGAATATCAGAATTTCTTAGTGATTCAACTTAAGGAAAAAATAAAAAAACTCTCAGATGAATTATCCATTCCATTTGTAGACCAGTTTACAGCGTTTTATTCGTATCCAGATGAATATGGAGGCTGGAGATCCCTTTACTCAGATAGATCTCATCCCAATGAAAAAGGATATGAATTAATGGCAAAAACCTGGTTTGAATCTATAAAAAAATTAGGGCCATTTCCTCCATCAGGATTGAGAATTTCCTCTTCCACTAAAAAATCCACTTCAATCAACTTAAAATGGAATCCAAACTATGATAGCGATTTGCTTGGATATTCATTGTACGTAGGATTTTCTTCAAAAAAATACATCATTAAAGTACTCCTTGGAAAAACAACTTCATATAATATATCTTTGCTTCCTGGGAAAACATATTACTTTTCTTTAAAAGCTGTTGATACATTAAATAACGAAAGTGATTTTTCAGAAGAAATCTCCTACAAACCCCCATTCTGGAATTATTCTAACAATAATTAATATGAGAAAGGTACTTTTATCAATAGCTGGTTATGACCCAACTAGTGGAGCTGGTGTAATTGCAGACATAAAAACTTTTAAAGCTTTTGGATTCTATGGTGTCGGTGTGGTGACTTCTATAGTTTCCCAGAATTCAAAATTTGCAAAATCAATGGATCCGCTTCCTCCTTTAACGATTGAAAAACAAATCAGAGTCCTTGCAGAAGATTTAAAAATTCATGGAATTAAAATTGGAATCATCGGATCAAAGAAAAACCTCCAATGGATTATAAATTTTTTAAAAAAGAGAAAGTTTGAAACTATAGTTCTCGACCCAATTATTAAAGCTTCCCATGGCATAAAATTTCTTGACGATGAGCAAATAGAAATTATGAAGAATGAGCTTTTCCCTCTTGTTTCCATTGTTACCCCAAATCTTTTTGAGGCAATGAAAATATTGAAAATAAAAAATTTAAACCTCAGTGAGCTTAAAGCTTCAATACTCCAATTCTATAAAAGATATTCTACAAAAATTCTTGTCAAGGGTGGTCATCTAAAGAAAGAAAATTGGGATATATTTTTTGATGGTAATAAATTTTATCTATTCTCTGGAGAAAAGATTAAAAAAGAAGTACACGGAACAGGCTGCATCCTTTCGTCTTCTATCTTAGCCCTCAAGACAAAAGGATATACCTGGCATCATGCAATTGATAGAGCAAAAAAGTATGTTTCCGAGCAGATGAAAGAATCAGAAAGAATTGGAAAGGGCCAGGAATTTTTTAGATAATTTTTTACAGAAAATACTCTGAAATTTCTTTATTTAAAATTCCAATCCTTGTGAGGGTAAAATCATATTTCAAAGGGTCATCAGGGTTTATTCTTCTAAAATTTTCAGTTATCTCCTGAGCGGTCTTCCAATCATTTGATTTTCTTTCCGTGAACTTCAACATCCTTGAAATTTTTGCTACATGAACATCAATTGGATAAATTAATTTATTTTTAGGAATTTCGTTCCAGATCCCAACATCTATGTCGTCTTTTCTCACCATCCATCTGAGAAACATGTTCAATCTTTTACATGCGCTTCCTTTTACAGGATCGGGGAGGAGACTCCCAATTCTTGAAATATCTCCTTGAGAAAATTTCTTGGCAAATAAATCAAGAGAATCCCTAAATGGTTGACCTTCTCTATAGCAATCCAGGAAAAAAGTTTTCAATCTCCCATATTTTTTCAGTGCTATGCTTAATAAAATGAAAAAATTTTCAATCTCGTTTAACTTTGTAAAACGATGAACAAAACTATCAATAATGTTGTTAAAGGATTTAGATTTCATGAAAAAATTATAAGGATTTACGCTAATAACTTTCAAAACTCTCTCGCAGGAAGAAAATATATTCTTTACATTGCCATATGAAAGGGAAGAAACTATAAAACCAACAATTTCCTGATTTTCCGGCTCAGAATACCTGTGAACGAATTTAACAGGGTCTGTTTCAATATATTTTTTTTTGTTAAATTCTTTGTATAACCTATCTAATTTTTTCCTTAGATTTAATATTCTTCTATCATCGATTAACACTTTTTACCTGATTTTTTTGCTCCCTGTTTCTTCTCCTCTTTTTTCAAAAACGAATTAATCGCTCCACATTCAGGACATTTTTTTGGCTTGCATCTGGCATCTTTTTGATGCCCGCAAGCAGAACAGCTCCAAATACTCATCTTTTCCTCCTATTTTTTTTATTAAAATTATTCAAAATCCATTTTACACCATCAAGGACATTTTCAGCCACAAAATCCGGCTCTATTCCTGATTCCTTCAATCTATTCAGACTTTCCATCCCATAACCAGTAAGGACAAGAATACATTTTGCTCCTATATTCTTACCAAATAATATATCTTCAACCTTATCTCCTACCATAAAGGATTCCTTCAAATCAATTCCAAAATCTTTTTGAGCCTGCAATGCCATCCCAGTATTTGGTTTTCTACACTCCAGATCCTTTTTTCCATCTTTGGTGTATGGATAATCTGGATGGAATGGACAGTAATAGAAAGCATCGATTCTTACCCTATTATTCAAAAAAATCTCTCCCATCTTCTTATGAATTTCAATCAAATCTTCTTCCTTTATGATGCCCATTGCCACACCTGCCTGGTTTGAAACAACAATCGATAGGAACCCTGCATTGTTGATTAATTTTATTGCCTGAAAGCTTTCAGGGAAAATTTTGATCTTATCGAAGGAATTAGGATATCCAACATCCTCATTTATTGTTCCATCTCTATCCAAAAAAACAGCTATTTTTTTCATAGCTAATTAATTCCTTTTTCCTGAGAAAGAAGCTCTTCTGCAGCTTTAAAAACTTCCCACACGCTTATTTCTTTCATACATAGATGGTCTACAGGGCACTCTCTGTATTTGCATGGAGAACATGAAAGCTCTTTCCTGATAACTTTATAAGGCTGATGTAAAGGAGCGGTTGAGGCAGGATTTGTAGGGCCAAATATAGCAATGATTGGTATCCTGAAAGCGTTTGCAATATGCATTGGACCTGAATCGTTTGTAATAAACAAATCCATCCGGGAAATCAACGAAATGAGTTCCCTTAGAGAAGTCTCACCAGCCAAAATTACTGGTTTTATGTCCATTGATTTTGCAATTTCCTCTGACAATGGAACTTCTTCTTTAGACCCAAAGATGAAAATCATCGAGTCGAATTTTTTTTGTAATAAATTTGCAAGAATTCCATAATTTTCCGTAACCCATCTCTTTGCTTTTCCATAATAAGCACCAGGGTTTATGCCAATTTTAAGAGTGTTCTCTTCTGCTCCTTTTAATTTAAAAATTTCTTCAGTTCTTCTTAAATCCTCTTCACTCAAATACATTTCAAGTTTTGGTTCATCTACCTCAAGATTGAGCTTGGTTAATAAATCCATGTAATAATAAACATGATGCTTTGAGAAGGGGGCTTTTGGTTTCTTAATTCCTTTAGTCAGCAATAAACTTCTTCCGTCAGATCTGTATCCCCATATCTCTGATATTCCAGCAATAAAAAACTCCAAAGAAGTCCTGAAAGAATTTGTAAATAATAAACCAAGGTCAAACTTAAATTTTTTGAGGTATTTTGCATTAGAAAAAATATTTTTTATTCTTCCTCCCCTCTCAAATTCTAAAATTCCTTCTATATATGGAACTCCTTCAAATATGCCTGCAACCCATTTATCAGCTGCAATGTAAATTTTATCATTCGAGAAATTTTTTTTTAGACTTTTAATCGAAGGAATGCTCATTACTGCATCTCCAATCCAGTTAGGAGCTCTTACCACAATTTTCATAGTTTTAATTTTAATTTCATGAAGATGTATTGTCAAAAAAATCAAATGCTTATATATTTTTTGTGATGGAAAAGAAGGTAATTGTTAAAAAAGGAGTGGAAAAAAAGATAAAAAATTATTACCTGTGGATTTACAGGGATGAAATAAGAAAAATTTCCGGAAATCCAAAAGATGGAGAAATAATTTCTGTATATGATCATAATAATAATTTCTTGGCTAAAGGTTCATTCAACGGCAATAGCCATATCCCTGTCAGAATATTTTTCTACGATCAGGATGAACAACTTGATAAAGCCACAATTAAAAGAAAAATAAATGATGCTCTTACTATTAGAAAATCCATTAAAAATACTAATTCGATTAGAATAATTAATTCTGAAAGTGATGCATTTCCAGGTCTGATTCTTGACCGATATGGAAGTCATTTTGTAATCCAGAGTCGAATTAAAACAATTGATTTAATAAAATCTGTTTTAATCGATGTAATAAATGATGTATTTTCACCATTGAGTATTTATGAGAGATCTGAAGGAGATTTTAGAAAAGAAGAAAAATTAGAGCCCATTGATGGTGAATTGTATTTAAAAACACCTGATAGAGTTTTAATAACGGAAAGAAATTCAAGTTTTATCGTTGATGTTAAAAAGGGAGCAAAAACAGGATTTTACATGGATCAGAGAGATAATAGATTTTTTTTTGAAAATTTAATTGAGGAAGGTAATACTGTACTCGATCTTTTCAGCTATACAGGAGCTTTTTCCGTTTTCAGCGCGAAAAAAGGTGCCACTGTTACCATGGTTGAAATTGAACCGGAATACGTAGAAATTGCAAAAGAAAATGCAAGAATAAATAAAGTCGAAAATAAAATAGAATTTGTAACCAAAAATGCCTATGACTTTTTAGAGGATGTTTCAAGAAGCGGAAAAAAATTTGATTTCATCGTAATAGATCCGCCGGGAATTATAAAATCCAAAGGAGAAGTTGAAAAAGGCAAATGGGCTTACTGGAAATTAGCCTATAATTCATTTCTTTCGTTAAAGAAAGGTGGTAAATGTCTTATCTCTTCATGCTCATACCATGTATCTCCCTCTATACTGCTTGAAATGATAAGACTGGCATCCTCTGATTCAGGCAGAAGAATAAGGATTATCACCCAAACGTATCAACCCGAAGACCATCCATGGATACTTCAGATTCCAGAAACTCTTTATTTAAAAAGCTTTTTTTTAGAAGCTTTAAATTAAAAATAAAATTATGTTGAATAAAAAATTTTAAGTTTATAAAATTAGTTTTTAAATAAATTTCGTTTTGAGACCTGATGAAATTTTTAGCTGACCTTCACATCCATTCAAAATTTTCAAGGGCCACCTCCAAAGAGATGGAGCTGGAAATCATAGCCCGTTGGGCCAAAATAAAAGGAATATCTTTAATTGCCACAGGAGACTTTACCCATCCTGAATGGTCTTATCTAATAAAAGAAAAACTTGAACCCTTAGAAAATGGGTTTTTAAAATTGAAAGACCCAGGTAAAATAGATAACCCCTTTTTAAGACAGATTTCTTTTTCAGTGGATGATGTAAACTTTATTATCTCAGGAGAATTGAGTTTCATCTATTCAAAAAACGGCCAGGTAAGAAGGATTCATATTATTGTGTTAGTCCCGGATTTACTGACTGCTGAATTAATAAATAAAAAAATAGAAAACTATGGGAAACTGAGCTCAGATGGAAGACCTATGCTCGGCATGGATGCTAAAAACTTTCTCAGTATAATCCTATCAATTTCTCCCAGAAGCATTGTAATTCCAGCCCATATATGGACTCCATGGTTCTCTCTTTTTGGAGCCAATTCAGGATTTGATTCGATTGAGGAATGTTTTGAAGACATTAGCGATGAAATATTTGTCTTAGAGACAGGGCTTTCTTCAGACCCTTCCATGAACTGGAGACTTTCATCCCTCGATAGATTTACTCTCACTTCAAACTCAGATGCTCATTCTCCTTCGAAAATTGGAAGGGAGATGAACCTTTTTGATACAGAATTCTCATATCAGGGAGTAAGGGAAGCAATAAAATTGAAAAATCCAAAAAAATTTCTTTACACGATAGAATTTTTCCCAGAGGAGGGAAAGTATCATTACGATGGACATAAAAATTGTAAAGTTTGTCTTTCTCCTAAAGAAAGTATCAAAAAAAATCTTTTGTGCCCTGTTTGTAGCAGGAAATTAACCATAGGAGTAATGCATCGAGTTGAAGCTCTTGCAGATAGAGAAGAAAATTATTTACCCGAGGGAGTAATACCTTATAAAAATTTAATTCCCCTGAATGAAATAATAGGAGAAGCAATGGAAAAATCAAGCGAATCTCCAGCAGTTTATGAAGAATACTTCAGATTAATAAATATTTATGGAAATGAATTTAATGTATTAAACAATGTCCCTATATCTTCTCTTGAAAAATCAACATCGGAAAGAATCTCTCAAGGAATCTCGAATATGAGAGAGGGGAAAGTCAGCATATTTCCAGGATTTGACGGAGTATATGGAAAGATCTCTCTTTTTGAGAGAAAAGAAGAACAGAAAGCTGAAGAAGCCCAGCTAAAGCTTTTTTAAGGAAACAAATAAAATTTTGCGAAGAGGATGGTTGGCCTCTTTAAAAAATTAATAAATATAAAATGGTGGTTGCCTTGACAAAATAAAAAATTATATCTATATTCTAAGTGAAATAGGAGGGAAGAATGGAAATCCTGATGGAAGTTAAAGGTTTAATAGTAGATCCTATTAACAATATGCCTGTTATTATTTTAAAAAACATTGAGGGAACAAAGCTTCTTCCAATATGGATTGGGGTTTTCGAAGCAAATGCTATCGCTCTAAAATTAGAGAGAGTTGAAACCCCCCGGCCGATGACCCATGATTTAATAAAAAACTTTCTCCAGGAACTGAATGCCAAAATAAAGAAAATAGTAGTTAGTGATATTAGAGATAATACTTTTTTCGCCAATATATATATACAAAAAGATAATGAAATATTTAAAATAGATTCAAGGCCTTCTGATGCAATAGCCATTGCTCTCAGAGTTAATGCACCCATATTTGTAAAAGAAGAAGTTTTAATGAGAGCCCATACCACTGAATTAGAAGGAGGCCTTGGAGATTTAGAAAAATTACAAAAGTGGTTGGAAAAATTGAGGCCTGAAGATCTTGGAAAATATAAGATGTAAAATGTGCTTCATAAGAAGCTATTTGTAATTGAAGATATTTATGGGACAGCACATTAAGTTTTTATGTAAAAGAATAAATATAACCCTAAAAATCCAAATAATAAGTTAGCTCCCCAGGCAGATATAAATGGTGAAAGAAGAGCAATGTAACCAAGGTTTTTAAAAATTCCTAAAAAGCCCCAGTAAATAATTCCAATAAATATACTTATTCCTATTCCATAAAGAGCCCCTCTTTTTCCCATTGAAAATGAGAACGGAACCGCAATCAAACTCATTATAAAGGGAACAAAAGGAAATGCTATTTTAAAGTTTAAGTCAATTTGAAATTTTATGGTATCAAATCCTGCTTCTCTCAAATCTTTAATATAATTCTTTAATTCCTTGTGATTCATCTGATCAGGCTCTTTCCATTCCTTTATAAAATATGAACTATCTTCCTCTACCCTTACTTTTACAGTATTTTTTTTGTCAAATGAAATTAACTTCTCTTCATCAAATTCTCTAATCCAGGCATTTTCAAGTTCAATATATCCATTTCCTAAATATCCTTTTACTCCAAAATACCTGCTTTTTAATGAAAAATCGTTTTTATCTAAATTAAAAATTGAAATTTCGCTGAACACTTTCTTGTGAGGGTCAAAATATTTATAATGAAATATTCGATTTCTGTCTCTACTCATCATCCATCTTCTATCGATTCTCATGTACGTTTGAGGAACATCAACTCCTCTTATATACTGTTTTAATTCATCAGCTCTTTTATTTGAGTGTGGAAGGAGATTCTCCTGCAAAAAAAACAAAAATATACTAAAAAATACAGAAATTAATAAAACCGGAACAGAGATTCTGTAAAGGCTTATTCCACTCGCTTTTATCGCAGTTATTTCATTAGTTTTAGATAATATTCCAAATGTGAGAAGAGTACTCATGAGAATACTTATCGGCAATACCCAATAAGTAATTTGAGGAAAATAGAACCATACATATTGAAAAAGAAATGAAATGGATCTTTTATGTTCAAAAATATCGTCAAGAAGTTCAAAAAATGTTATCAGGACAAAAATAAAGCTAAGACTCAAAAAACTTAATAAAAATATTTTTACATGTTTTTTTATTATGTATCTATCGATAATATTTGGGAATCTAACTATAAATCTTGGAAGAAGCAATCTTATTGTAACTATGCCTTCTCTCTTTCTAAATTCTTTTTTTTCCTCCCTCATCCCGAGCTTAACTTTTTTTCTTGAAAATAATTCATATGGAATTCCTGGTTTTTCCAAATAGCTTCTTAAAAACAAATAAGAACCTATAAATCCAAATATAATATTAGCCCCCCACATCCCCAAAAATGGAGAGACCTTTCCATCCATCGCTAAATTTTCTCCCGCTGTTATAATAATGTAGTATACGATAATAAAACCAAGGCTTATAGCAAATCCACTCGTTCTACCTCCTTTTTTTGTGGAAATACCAAGGGGTAGTCCTAAAATAGAAAATATTATGCAGGCAAAAGGAAGGGCAATCTTTTTATGTATTTCAACCTGATGGGAATTCCATTGATTTGAATGAGGAATAAATTTTTTCACATCAAATAGAAGTTCAAATATGTCCTTTTCTCTAACTCTTTTCTGAATTCTCAGTGGAGGAAACAATGTATCAGGGTCTAAAGGCTCTGAAGACCTATAAAATTTTGTGGTGCTATATTTTTCAGGCTCCTTTAAAGAATATGTATGAACAATCCCATTAAAAAATTCAAAGGAAGCCTTTTTCTCTTTTTTATTAATGTTTATGGTTCCTCCTTTTGAAATTACTAATTTTGATTCTTCTGGTTCATCTTCTACTGTTATAAAAATATTTTTCCAGATATCGTTTGATTCATTCTGGATATATATTACCCAATTTGAAATCTTTTCATTAAATTCTCCTGGAGCAATCTCCGCTTTAGTTTGAGAAATTATTGTGTTATAGAGAACTTCTACTAATTTATAATTCGACTTTGGTGCAACAATCGACGCAATATAAAAGGTTAAAAGCCATATAACCACTGAAAATGCAAGTATCGGTCTTAAAAATCTTATAAGACTTATTCCGAGTGATTTAAAAGCCATTACCTCCCAATCAGTTGAAAGTCTACTTAATCCAGCAAGAATACCCATTAATGTGGACATGGGGAGAGTAAATGCAATTATTCCCGGTATAAAAAGACCCATTAATTTTAAAACAAGAGAGATAGAAGCTCCTTTACTTATAAGAAGTTCTGTTAACTCAAGAATGTTATTCATGAGCATCGTAAATGAATAAACAATTAATCCAATTAAAAAAGGCGGGATTATTTCTTTTAGAATATATTTATCAAAAATTCTAAAAATCATGTAAAAAGTATACAACAACTATACATTATTAATCCAATTGTTATAATTAAGCGACAAGCAAGTAAAATTAAATTCTCATTAACAAAACTTTACTTGCTTCCAAAATATCATAAAATTCCAAAAAGTTTACTAATCATTTGTAAAAATAAAAGAAAAATCCTTAAAAGACAAGAAAGCCTCATTAGCCAAAGCTTTGACACAGAATCTCAGGGTAGGGTTGTCTGGATAAATAATGCTTTATTGGTGTCTATTTACGTTTTACTGTATTGGAGCGGATGAACTCCCATAGGTCTATCATTTCATTTCCCTCAAATTTAGGCCATGGGACATGGATTCTCTTTACACTTTCCTCCATAGCTGGAGCATGATTCCACATTGCAGATGCCCATTCAGAAGGAGATGAAATAAAATTTGTCTCTGTAAGATTAGGACCTGGAAATTCATTATCTTCTTTTTTTAACGAATGACACACATTGCATTTTTTCTGCTCAAAAATTATCTCCCCTTTTCTTGGGTTCCCTTCAAAATTGATATATTTTACAAAATATAGATAAGCTGTTATATCTGCTAACTCATTCTCTTTAAAATAAATGTAAGGAAGGCTTTTTTCTCTAAGCATTTTTATAAAATCAGGCCATGTATTCCACATTGATGAAGCTACCTCAACGGCATTTTTATTCAGATTTAATTTAGAAAAGTCTGAGGCTGACAGACTCCCATTTCCTTTGACAGAATGACATTCAAGGCATCTTTTTTCCTTCAATAAATTCTTTCCTTTAACAGGATTTCCCGGCTTTTCATAAATTTTGAAATTACTTTTGTTAAGGGAAACCCCCCTTATATAGGCTAAAATACTATATATGTCATCTTTATGAATCTTATGTCTCTCTATCCCATACTTTCTTAACTTCTCATTCATCTTCAATGCGTTATTCCACATGTTTTGAATGAAAATTATTGGTGAGCCAATCTTACTATAATCATCAAGATTTTTGCCAACTCTTCCTCCTTTTCCCCCTGCAGAATGGCAATTAGCACATCCTTTACTATAAAATGTTTCTTTTCCCTTAAAATATTCTCCATACTTTCCAAAATAATCAAGAAAGTATAAATAAGAACCGAGCTTGGACATTTCCTCCCCTGAAATTAAAGGTCTTTCAACTCCCATTTCTTTCATCTTTTCTATCATCTGAGGAGAATGATTCCATAAAGCCCCAGCCAATTTGAGGATGTTTTTCTTTTCTTCCATTTTGCTCAAATCAGGTCCCAATTTACCTCCAATTCCCCAGGTCGAATGACATTTTGAGCATCCCTTATTCAAAAATATTTTCCTGCCTTCCAGAGGATTTTCAATCAATAATTCCTCGTTTCCTGATCCTGAAATATAATAGAATAAAATTAAATTCAGTAATAATATTATTTCTATTCTTTTCATTTTATCTCCTCAAAATTAATTCAAAAAATCATCTTCCAAAAAATAATCTAATATAAAAACAATAAATAATTTGTAGGGCAGCCCTTCAGGGCCTGCCCCGAACCATGCCCTGAGCTTGTTTCATGGGTTGATTCGGGCGTTGCTTAATGCAAGGCTAAAGCCTTGCCCTACATGTCATTTTATTTAATTCATTTTTGCATTAAATCTTTTTTGGATTTAACACCTCCTGAAGGTCCAGGAAGATAATCTTTCATTCTCTCCCCAGCCTCCTCTAGCATTTTTTCCCTTCCTTCCTTAACCTCCCATATGGAAACAATCGGAAAAAGCTTTGAAAATATAACATAGAATAGAATAAACCACGCAAAGCAACCTATCATTAGAAATAACTCCACCCAGGTTGGTATGTATATACCCTGTTCGTAAGGAAGCCTCGGGTTCACAAGAGTGGGTACAACAATCGTAAATCTCTCAAGCCACATTCCTAAAACAACTGAAATCGATGCTATTACTGTTCCTGAAATTGTCCTTGTTTTTTTATTGCTTAAAATTATAAACGGGACTATGAAATTTGAAATTACCATAATCCAGAAATAAGGGGCATACTTTCCGATTAATCTTGAATAAAAAACAGCCATTTCCATTGGCTCATTCCCATAGAAAGTGGTAAGGTACTCAGCAAATGTGAAATAAAACCAGAGAAGAACCATAACCAGAAGAAGTATTCCAAGATTGTTAAAATGTATTGCTTTGATATATTCCTCAAGATGGTATACTTTCCTTAATATTGCCATTGCAATAATTATGGCTGCAATTCCTGAAAATATGGCACCAACCACAAAATAAGGTCCGAAAATTGTACTATGCCACATCGGCTGGATTGTCATCGCAAATACCCATGAAACAACTGTATGAACAGAAACAGCGATAGGAATTACAAGGACAGCCATTATTGAAATGGCCACCTCAAGTCTTCTTTTTTGCTTATCGTTTCCATTCCATCCTAAAGAGAGAATCCTGTAAAACCATTTTCTTTTTGAGATTCGATCTCTCATTATGGCAATGTCTGGAATTAATGGCAGATAGAGATAAACTGTACTTGCAATTATATAAGTGGCAATTGCAAAAACATCCCACAATAATGGCGAATAGATCCTTCCTTCAAATACTCCATTTTTTATAACATTCCATGCTCTATCAGGTCTTCCCAAATCTAAAATTATGTTGAAAGTGCCGATATAAAGAACAATTACTGTTATAACTTCTGCAGACCTTGTGATTGCCCTTCTCCATTCGGATTTTGAAATTCTTAAAATTGCAGAAATGAGAGTTCCCGAATGGCTTATTCCTATGAAGAAAACAAAGTTTGTGATATAAAGTCCCCAGAATACAGGCCTATTCAGTCCAGTAACACCAAGTCCATATTTTAATTGATAAGCCCATCCAAAATACCCAATAAACACTAACACGGCGAGGAAAAAGATGAATAAATAAAATTTCTTCCCTGTACGAACAATTGGAGAAAGTAAAATTTCCTCATCTCTATCTTTCATTCTTTATCTCCTTTAAGTATATTACCTTGGGTTCGGTTCCCAATTCTTCCAGTAATCTGAATGCCCTTTCACTTCTTGAAAGTATTGCAACTTCAGAAAGGGGATCGTCTAAATCACCGAAATACATGGCATTGGAAGGGCATATCTCGACGCATGCCGGAACATATTCGATATTATTTAAATCTTTGTTTTCAACCCTTGCTTTTTCTTTTGCTTTTACCAATCTGTGATAACAAAAGGTACATTTTTCTATCACTCCCTTTGTCCTTATGGAGACATCAGGATTAAGAGATTTTTTCATATCTTCTGGCCATTCAGGCTCATACCAATTAAAATATTTAGCAGTATATGGACACGCGTTAGCACAATATCTGCAACCAATGCACCTTGGATAGATTTGGGTTACAAGTCCTTCTTTATTCTTGTAAGTGGCTCCTACTGGACATACTCTAATACATGGCGGGTTTTCACAGTGAAAGCAAAGTCTCGGCAAAAAACTGATTTTAAACCCGTTTGATTCTTTCTCTTTTACCGAGATAATCTCCATCCAGGAAATTGCTCTTCCCTTTGAAGCTTCATCAGGTGATGAAAATGGCACATTATTTTCAATTTTACATGCAACAACGCATGCACCGCAGGCAGTACATCTATCAAGGTCAATTACCATTCCCCATCTTGTCATTTTACCTTCACGATTTATAAACTTTTACTCTTGTTGTTAAAAACACCATTGAACCTGATACATAGTCGTAATCATAGTTAATTATTTTAAAAACATTACTCCCTATCCCATCAGCCCATCTTCCATAATTTTTATGTCCAAATTCTACCGGAATACTTATAACTTCCTTTAAAGTCCCTTCAAAAAACCTTGCCTTTACTTTAATTCTGCCCTTTGATGATTCCACCCATATATAATCTCCGTCTGAGATATGCATTTCCTTAGCTATTTCAGGATGAATTTCTGCCCACGATTCCCATTTTTCGTTAATATAATTACCAGAAATCTCCTGGAGAAAAGGGAGATTTCCATCTCCTGTCATACGATTTGAATAAATCCTTATTAAATTCAACTGAAAAGGATAATCTACCTCATTTTCCCCATATCGAGGAGGCTCAAAATGAGGAAGATAAATAAAATCTCCTCTTTGACTTATTTTTAATTCATCTGACAGTTTTTCCAATTCATACTTTATTGAAGTTTTATTTTTTACTGCTCTTTTTTTACATATTTCCTCAAGTTTGTTTTTTAAAATCAAAGAATAAAACTCATATTTTTTTGAAGGGGTCCTGAAAACTCTCGACCATTCTGAGAAATAATAAGCAAAATCACACCATGCTCCTTCATTAAACAATGACTCTCTAAACCTCTCTAAATTTTCATACTTTGAAGTCCAGAAGCCCCTTTCCTCTAATTCTGCCATTTCTTTCTCCTCATCCTGATAAGATATTATCGTTCCGGAATTAGATTTAAAAATACCATCGATACTGAAATCGAGAACTTCTCTGTAATTTCTCCAGAGAAAGGATTCTCCAACACTTCCCCCAATCTTCTTTGCAACATGAATAATCAAGTCATAGAAATTCATCATGTTTCCAAATGATTCAACTGCAGGCTGCCCAACACTAAAAACAGTATATCTCCCTAAAGGAAATGCTATACAATCTTGCCAGCTCTCAAAAAAAGTAGACTTGGGGAGCACTAAATCCGCATAAACAGAACTTTCGTCTAAAAATGTGGAATGGCTGATGATAAATGAAATCTTTTCAAACAGATTTTTAAAATTACTATCCAAATTTTCAAAGAAAATGGGGTTGAAATTATCAAGGAGCAGAATTTCTACATCATATGGATCCCCTTTAATCCCTGAAATGGCAACCTGGTTAACCACATCTGTCGCTAAAGGAAACAAGTCGGTTCCCGCTTTATCGATTCTCGGTTTTTTAATTCCCTCCTCTGAAGTTCTATCATGGGTTACTGAAGGAAATGACTCAAGGGGTATTTCACTCGGGACGACAACCCCACCTTTTTTATCTATTGAACCAACAAGGGCATTTAATGAATGAATGATGAAATTAGAATAGAGGCTATTTGTATAATTTCCAACTCCCAAATCTACGATGGCTATAGCAGGTTTTGTTTCAGCAAACTCTTTGGCAATCCTTACTATATCAGCAACAGAAACGCCAGTCTTTACAGATATATCATCAAGATAATATTCTTTTGTAACAAAATCTTTAAATCCCTTATGCACAACACCACTCTCGTCTGTCCAATCAAAAAAACCAAAAGTGAAATTTTCGATAAACTCTTTGTCATAAAGTTCTTCTTTGATTAAAACATTTGCTATTCCTAATGCAAAAAGACCTTCGGTTCCAGGGTTTATCCTGATCCATTCATCAGCTTTATTCCCTGTATATGATAATCTCGGTTCTACATGAATAATTTTAGCTCTTTTTTCTCGACCCTGCCTGATGAATCCAAAAGCATTCATAGCCCTTACCGGAGATATCCAGTCCTCCAGGATGTGCGAACTAAAGGAAAGAATAAAATTTGTTTCTTCAAAATCATAAGCAAAAATGTCATCTATTCCATGGGTTAAATAATTAGCCTTCATAACAGGATTAAAATAAAGAGGATAGACTTTAACATAATTTGGAGTTCCATAAGCTTCTGCAAACCTTGAAATTAACATCTCTCCCACGCTTCTATTCCTGTTTCCCAGGATTACAAATTTTTCAGGCTCTTTTCTTTCTCTCAATTCCTTCAACTTAGTTGAAATTATTTCAATTGCCTCCTCCCATGATATTGGTTTCCATTCCTTCGAAAATCTATTACCAACTTTCTTGATTGGGGTCTTAATCCTGTCAGGATTGTAAATTAATTGAAGAGACGCCAGACCTTTAGGACATAATCCGCCCCTGTTGACTGGGTGGTACGGGTTTCCTTTTAAATTTATAACTCTTCCTTTTTTTACTTTAACCAAAACTCCACATCCACCAAAACACTGGTCACATATTGAAGGAATCCATTTTGAAGACATATCCTCTCTTTCTACAAAATTAATTAGAATATCTTTTTTACCGCAATTTGAAAGGGCTAATCCGGCTAAAGTGCTACCAGTAAGTTTAATAAAATTTCTCCTCTTCATCATTTTTTTTCTTTACCTATGACAGACAATACAATCCACATCTGCCGTTTTCTTTACATGACATGAAATGCACCATTTCATTGAAAACTCCCTGTAGGGCTTATTTACTGCATTTTTTCTTTCTTCCATATTTCCATGGCATTCACTACAATTTATTTTTCCAGTCACCACATGGATTCTATGGGAAAAATATGTATGGTCTGGAAGATTATTAACCTTTACCCATTTAATTGGATTTCTTCCTTTAATAGAATCAATAAGTTTTTTTTCTTCTGAGCTTTCTGAAAGCGAGTCTGAATGACAGGATTCACATGTCTCAATATTTGGAATCCCAGCAAATTCCTCTTTTTTCACATATTGATGGCAATCCTCACAACCCATCCCCTGACTTATATGAATAGAATGATTGAAATTTATCGGCTGTTCAAATAAGACTTCCTCTTTTTTAAAAATAAAGAACTTACTCACTATAAATAAAAATAGAGCCAATAATGTTAATTTAAATAATGACTTTATTATATCCATTCATTTATTTTTTTATTAATTTTTTTTCATCGGATGACATTTCAAATTCGATTTTTTCACTTTTAAATATACTCGGCAAATAAAGATAGGAAACCCATGCCCTTACATCTACTTTTTCATTTTCAGGAATACTATAAAATTCAAATTTTTCTATTCTTTTTTCCTTTGGACCTAACCTGTTATCCATCAAAACTTTTGTTGCACTGTAAAAAAAATCATAATCCTTTTGAATTTCTTTTCCCTTTTCATCAACAAGAAGTTTAAAGTACTCTTTTCTAATTATTTTTGGATATTCCATACTTTTTGTTTTAACACTGACGTATAAAATTAGTTTTCTGGATGGAATTCCTGTTGGAATCATATGCCCTGATCCAACATTCTCCATCACAACCTCAACATAGACCATATTATTTACTCTTTCAGTCTTCAAGATTCTGATTGAAACAGCTTTTTTTAATTGAATTATCGAATGACTGCCAGATATATCATGAAGATTTATCCATTTCTTCGTTGGTCTCTTTATACTCTCCTTCACCGCGTATCCGGGAGCTGCTGGCATATGACAGTTTTGACATATTACTCCTTCTTTATTGTAGGGTCCATTTTTCCATTCACTGTATGTTCCAAGAATAAGAACTCCATTATTATTTTTATATTCATGACATGAAGCACAGATAAGAGAAGTGGTATGAACGGATGAGAATGAGGCTGGATGTTCTGGGGATTCAACATTATAAAGAGGGCCATATTTTATTTTCCCGGTCTCAATTATAAATGGGATATTCTGGTTCAAATTTATATCTTTTATAGAATGACAAAAATCACAATTTATACCCTCTTTCGAAATATCCTTCTTTATTTCATAATCTTCGCTAATTGCGGCAATCGGAGCATGGCATACAACACATAGATATTTTGCTTTACCCTCCGTCTCTTTGTAAGCTTCCAAATAGGAAGCTTCAAAAATCGGGTCAGTAATTGACATTGAATGGAGGGAATTTTTCCAATAATTATATATATCTTTATGGCATTCTCCACATTTTTTGCTGTTCTCGAAATTAACCTTTTTTAACTGCGATTTTTTTGTTTCTGCAGTGATTCTAAACGAAATTAATAAGGTAAAAATAATCAAAAGAAATATAATAATTATCTTTTTCATCCATAAAAAATGAAGCAAAGTTCATGCCAAATATCTAAGTAATTGATAATTAATGTATTTTTATTTTAACGTAAAATTTGATTTATAAATTTTTTTAAAAAAGTATGAAATTTTTTTCAAAATGTATAATTGGAATCAGGAAATATTATGATTTTATTGTAAAAATTCAATATGACAAATCAGTACTCTCAACTGACAAAATTTGCATAAAATAAAGACATTTTAATCAAAATTATATTTTTTAATCTTTCTATATAAATTTCTTTCGCTTATTCCCAGGACATCTGCAACTTGTCGTCTATTTCCCCCAAATCTATTCAGAAGATAACTGATATACTTTTTTTCCATCTCTTTTAAAGAAACATCCTCTTTCAAAAATAAAAAGCTTTCCCTGTTTTCCTCAATCAGGTCTGAGGGAAGATCAGAAGCTGAAATGACTTCATTCTTTGATATAATTAAAAGCCTCTCTATTATATTTCTCAATTCTCTTACATTTCCGGGCCATGAATAATTATTAAATATTTTCAATACTTCATCTGACAATTTTTTCTTTTCTCCTCCTGGTGGTACTAATTTTTCAATAAAATATTCTGCCAAAAGAGGAATATCCTCTTTTCTCATTCTGAGAGGGGGAATCCATATGTTGAATACATTTAAACGATAAAATAGATCTTCTCTAAATTTTCCCTCTTTCACAAGCTCTTTCAGGGAGGTGTTTGTTGCTACTATAACTCTTACATCAACTTTTATCTCCTTTACTCCTCCAACTCTCATAAAAGTTCCCTTCTCGATTATACCTAAAAGTTTTATCTGAAAAGAAGTAGGAATTACTCCGACCTCATCAAGAAAAATTGTTCCACCATCAGCGATTTCAAAAAGACCGTATTTTAGTTGAGTAGCACCGGTAAAAGACCCCTTTTCATGTCCAAAAAGTTCACTCTGGAGTAATGACTCTTGGTAAGCTCCACAATCTAAAGTTACAAAAGGCTTGTTCTGACGATTGCTTTTTTTGTGTATCAATCTTGCAATAACTTCTTTTCCAACTCCACTTTCCCCTTCAATCAAAACTGTAGAATTTGTAGGGGCTACCTGAGAAACTAAATCCAATACTTTCTTAATTTCTTTGCTCTTCCCAATAACATCCGGATAATATTCCTTCCTGGCTATTTGCAATTTTAATCTGACATTTTCTTCTTCAAGTTTTTTCTTTTCATAAGCTTTTTTTATAGTAGATTCAAGCTCTTCCAATGAACATGGCTTTACAAGATAATTGTACGCCCCTGCCTTAATACAATTTACTGCTCCGCCAATATTTCCGTATGCGGTGAGTATAATTACTTCAGTACTCGAAGAGCTATCTTTAATAATTTTTAAAAGTTCTTCTCCGTTTAAATCGGGCATCCTCATGTCGAGAATGATTACATCAAATTCATTGTAGAGTCTTCTCTGAATAACTTCTTTTCCACTTCTGATAGCATTTACGTTAAATCCTAAAATGGAAAGTTCTTTTGAGATAACTTTTCTAAAAACATCATCGTCATCGACTAACAACACATTTATTTTTCTTTCAGTCATGACAATTCCTTTGCCAATGGAAATTTTATTTCAACTTTCGTTCCTTTTCCGACCTCACTCTCTACCGATATTTCTCCTTTATGGTTTTTTATAATATTGTAAGCAATAAAAAGACCCAGCCCTGTTCGTTTATTATTTGACTTACCACTGTAAAAAGGCTCAAAGATTTTATCAATTTCCTTTTTAGCAATTCCTGCTCCTGTATCTTCAATAATAACTCTTCCATATGAATTATCTTTTTGAATCGAAATTTTCAATATTCCACCATTATGCATTGCATCTATTGAATTCAAGATTACGTTTAAAAAAACCTGCTGAATCTGTGTTTCATCTCCACGAATATAAAACTTCTCTTCTCCAAATTCTTTTACAAGAGAAATATTTAATCTCTCGAGCTGGAACTTATTCAGTGAAATAACATTTTCAAGGCATCGGATTAAATCAAGAGGTTGGAATAAAAAAGATGCTTTCTTTGAAAGATGAAGTAATCTTTCTGTTAAATTTTTTATTTTTAAAATTTCATTTTCAATTAATTCTAAGTACTCAAGGGCATCGTTTTCCACGGTTCTCCTTTTCAATCCTTGAACACAAGTAGAAATTGAACCAAGAGGATTATTTATCTCATGGGAAATTCCTGAAACAAGAAATCCAAGAGAAGCAAGCCTTTCCTTATGGTTTAGATCCATTTCAAGTTTCTTTCTTTCTGTTACATCTCTCCAGACTTCAACAACCTGAAACACTTCTCCATCTTTTCTAAAAAGCCCAGAGGAATATATTTCATAGAAATGTTTATTTCCTTTCCTGTCTTTTATTGTTCTAAAAACAAGAGCTGGTTTTCCGGTGCGAAATGTTATTTCTGCAGCACAATCTTCATTATATCCCTTGCATTGATAAGAAAATCTCCTGCCTGAGGAATAACAGACCTCGCCTTCTATTTTTTCCTTTTTTTTGATCAGATTTTTAAAGGAACTGTTAGTAAGAACTATATTAAAATTCCTATCAACAACTACTACGCCCTCATTTATAGAGTTTAACATGTTTTCAATGTATTCTTTATTCTTCTGTAGCTCTTTATAAGATTCTCTAACACGTTCAGTCATCCAGTTAAACTTTTCTGCAAGCTCACCAATCTCATCTCTTGAGTAAATAGAAACCTTTTCATCAAGAGCACCCTTTCCAATTTTTTCTATACTCTTCAGCATTTTTTTTAGTTTTTCAAGGATTGACTTACTCAGGATAAAATATAAAATTAAAATTATTACGATCGTAGTTAAAAATGTCCATAATACAATTCTCTTCAAACTGAGAATAAGTTGCTTCTTTATCGGATCAGTAGAAAAATCAATTATAAGAACACCATTGATTTTATTTTCTTTTGAGTGACATCCAAAACATTTAGGGCTGTTAAAAATTGGGGTAACATTTCTTAGCACCTCTTCTCCTTTAGAAAATTTAAAGATAACAGTCTTTCCTCTAAATCTTGGCTCATATTTATGGCACAGAAGACATGTCTCATCCTTTTCATTAAGAACTTTATTTATCATGCGTTCTTGAGATGAGATTTTTATCTGACCTTTCTTATCAAGAACGATTACAGATTTAACCCCTTCTTCTTTGGCGATTTCCTGGACTATTGAAGCTACTACCGTCAATTTTCCCACCATCATTGCTTCTTCTAATCCCTTCTGAACAAGTTTGCTCATCTGAGTGGTGGATTCAATAAGACCTGACAATAACTGGTTTCTATGATGAAAATATAGATTAATTCCGAATAAAAACAATAAAACTGCAAGGGTCAACGTTACAAAAAAAATTATCTTAAATTTTAAACTCTTATACCATTTAAACATGTTTTTCCATTAATTTCTTAATAATTATAAAAATTAATAGGAAAAAAAATCAAATTTCATTTTATAAAACCATACATAAAAAGGAATTATGCCCCTTTTATATTAAAAGAGGTCAACCATCTTCTGAGCGACATATCGACGAGCATCTGAAAAATCTGTGAAGGGAGGGAGAATAATCTCCTATATTTAAGATTTCCGAAAGAGAAAAGATAAAGCGAACGGGAGCGAGAGAGGATTTAGAAGATGAGAGAAGATATGACCTTGAGAGATAGGAGATTATTTGAGGGAACGAGCATAGATTTTTATGCGAGGAGATCTGAGCGAAGGGGATGGTTGGCCTCTTTAAAAAGATTCGGATGTTTTCCTAATTCTATTTATTTCCTACCCAATATAGTCAGGTAATCTTCATATATATCCACATCTATTAAAAATGCTTCATCATAAATCTCTACTTCTTCTATATTCCTGGAATTCTTTCTAATTATTTCTCTAAGTCCAATATTTTCTTTAAGACCCGCTAAATTTTTTAAATATTTTATGGGAAAAATTGTTGGATGTCCTCTTCTTTCTTCATAAACCGGGATAATAATTTTCTGAGGGTTTTTGTTAAAGTTTTCTACCAATCGATTTATAAGGGATGTGGTAATAAGAGGAAGGTCTGAGGGGGATACCATTATTCCCCTCGAATTTTTATTTACCATTTTAAGTCCTAAAGATACCGAATCCTTCATTTCACTTTCTTTATAAGGATTAAGACATAATTTTACCCGATAATTTTTAACGATCTTTTTTAATTGTAAATCATCTTTCCTGATAACAATAATGGTTTCTACAATATATGAATTTAAAAAAGCTCCGAGAATTGTTTCAATAATTGTGGAATCTTTAAAAGGAAGGAGCTGTTTTGAGTTTCCTATTCTTTCAGATTTTCCAGCAGCAAGAAGAATTGCAGAAACTTTATTCAATTCCCGGTCAATGAACTTAAAGTCTTGTCGATTAAATTTTTTACTAAATCCAGTTTATAATCATTCATTTCCATTGAAGTTGCTCCCTGAACAGCCACATCAGAGGCAATTTTAATAATTTTTTCATTTAATTTTTTGTCTTTAATTGATTCTTCCACCCTTGACGCTCTCAATGGAACAGGTGCTACACCACCAATTGCAATCCTTGAAAAATTACATACTCCTTTCTGTACTTCAAAGATTCCTGCAAGGTTAACAATAGCAAAAGACCATACTGCGCGGTCTGATACTTTAAAAAATCTTTCTTCTATTTTCTTCTTCTTTTTGGGAATCAATATCTCTGAAAGTATATCATTTCTATCAAGGATTGTTTCTTTCTTTACATCTTTATCAGTGTTAACAAAAAACCTTTCAAGGTCAATGATTTTTTCTTCTTTTTTATTCATTATCTTCACTTTTGCATCTAAGGCAATTAAAGCTACAGCAGGATCTGATGGATGAACATAGTAACATCCCCCTGGAGAAAATATTGCATGGTATCTATTATCTCCTTGAACTGCATAACAGATGGTTCCATCTTTTCTCAGGCAATTAAAATTGCCTCTGAAGTACCAACATCTTGGTCTCTGACACAGATTTCCACCAATGGTTCCTTGATTTCTTACCTGAGGAGAAGCAGCTTTTAAACAAGATTCAACCAGAATCCCATAATTTTTCTTAATAATTTCATTTTGAGTAATCTCAGAAAGTGTAACCAGAGATCCAATTCTTAGGAAATTTTCATCTTCTCTTACAAATTTAAGCTCTTTGATTCCTTTGATGTTGATTAGAATCTCAGGATCTTCAATCCATTCTTTCAATAGACTTATCAGATCAACGCCCCCTGCGATTATTTTTGCTTTATCTCCATGCATTTCAAGATAATTAAGCGCTTCTCCTATAGTTTTCGGGGTTAAATATTCAAAATTTTTCATAATTTTTCTCCTTGTTTCTTCATTCCTTTAATTATCCTTTCTTTTGTGACAGGCGCTGAAGTAAATCTAATACCTGTAGCATTATAGATTGCGTTTGCAATTGCTGGAGCCACGGGGATTGTTGGAGGTTCGCCTATACCTTTTGCATTAATTTCATTAGCTGGATAAAAAACATTGGAATCTATTATCTCAACATCTATTGGATAATCTAAAAAAGTAGGAATTTTGTAATCTCCGAAATTTGGGTTTAAATGCTTTCCAGTTCTCCTATCCATTATCCTGTTTTCTAAAAGACCATATCCTATGCCCATCGCAATTCCACCGTAAATCTGACTCTTCCATGTTTTTGGATTTATTACTCTTCCTGAATCATGGGCAGCTAAATATTTTAATATTTTTACTTCACCTGTTTTTCTGTCTATTTCAACTTCAGCAAAATGAGCCCCAACGCTTTTTAACGACTTATCAGGATTAGGCCCTCTTTCTCCTTTTCCAATTAGCATTCTGCCTGGGCTTCTTCTCGCAATTAAAGCAAAGGTGATATTTTTTTCAGGTTTATCTTTAACAAAAACTATTCCATCTTTTATATCAAGTTTTTCCATATCTTCTTCCAGATATATAGATGCCATCGATAGAATCTGAAGTTTAACATCGTAAGCAGCCTGTCTAACAGCAGGACCGCTTGAGGCAACTGTTATGCTTCCATAACTCGGTAATGTGTAAGGAGTTGTCTCTGTATCTGCATTTGTTACTGTAATAGATTTTACTGGAATTTTTAATTCTTCAGCTACAATCTGAGAAAGAACTGTTCTCGTTCCTGTTCCGAGGTCTGCTGCGCCGGTAATAAGATTAATACTTCCATCCTGATTTACTTTAATTATTGCATTCGCAGGTGGTCCACCTCCTCCAAACCATATCTGACATGCAAGGCCAATTCCATAATTTTTATCACCAATTTCTTTTTTAATTTTTTTCTTCTTTTCCCATTCAAATTTTTCCCGTCCTAATATGAGACATTCTTTCAGTCCGTGACTTGCATAAGGTTTTCCGGACTGCGGGTCGACCTCAGGAATATTTTTCAATCTGAATTCAACAGGATCCATTCCTATTTTTTCTGCAGCAATATCCATTATCTGCTCAAGAGCCCAGGTTCCCTGAACATAACCCGGAGCTCTCATGGGAAGAGGCGTTGGAGTATGAGTAAACACAGCATAACTTTCTGTTTTTAAATTTGGAATATTATAAAGAGTCTGAACAGGGCCTTCGCAGCTTCCGAGTCCGATTCCTACAGGATAGGCTCCTATTTGATTTATCGATCTCATGGAGAGGGAAGTTATGGTTCCATCTTTTTTTACACCAATCTTTAAATACTGCTTTGATGGAGGCCTGTAGTTAGGAGCTTCAAAGTCTTCCTTCCTTGATAGAATGACTTTTACAGGTTTCCCTGTTTTCTTAGATAACAAAGCAGCAATTATTGTATATTTTCCAGCTGAATTCTTTGAGCCAAATCCTCCTCCCATGTATGTTCCAATCACCCTTATCTTGTCAAATGGATGATTTAAAGTGTTAGCAATAGCTTCCTGCACTCCAAAAACTCCCTGGGTTGATTCCCACACTGTTAGTTTATCTCCTTTCCAGTATGCTACAGTTCCATGCAGTTCCATCGTGGCATGCTGGGAAACTTCAGTAGAAAAATTCTCTTCTATTATAAAATCTGCCTCACTGAAACCCTTTTCAACGTCTCCCCTCTGGTAAACCGATGGCTCCAGGGATTCTACCCTTCCCCTCCTGAACTGATTTCCAATGTTCCCTCCTGGAACCACCTCAAGAGCTCCTGGCTTCATTGCTTCCTCAGGGTCAATCACAAACGGAAGAGGTGTAAAATCAACCTCAATTGCTCTAACAGCTTCTTCTGCTATATTCCTTGTAATTGCAGCAACAGCTGCAATCTCTTCCCCTGAATATTTAGTTTCTTCCTTTACAAAGATTGGTAATCCTCCTGCCAGCTTCATTTCTCCAGTATCATTTGCAGTTATCACTGCTTTTACTCCTGGAATCTTCAATGCTTTATCAATGTTAATATTGTTAATTTTTGCATGGGGATAAGGGGACCTCAGAATAGCTCCATACAACATAGAAGGAAGAGAAACATCAAATGTGTATTTTGCCTTTCCTGTTACAATCTCATTTCCATCCACCCTGTGAATTTCTTTTCCAACAACTTCTGTTTTTCCCCACACAGGAAGCTCTGGAACTTTTGCTGCTATCGTTTTTATTACTCTTCCTTCAATTTCTACTTCTGTAACAACATATTCATATTTCTTTTGCTTCTCCATTTCTCGCCTCCTTATTTTCCACTTCTGCTTAGAGAAATTGCAGCTTCCATAATATCTTTATAAACTCCACATCTGCACAAGTTTCCGGACAGTGCAATTATTATATCTTCCTTAGAAGGTGCTGGGTTAACATCATACAATCCCTTTAAGGACATTATCTCCCCTGGAGTACAGAATCCACATTGAAAAGCATTATGTTCAATAAATGCTTTTTGAACTGGATGGAGCTCGCCATTTTTTGAAAGACCCTCAATTGTCTCAATTTTTTTACCATCACAATCAACAGCTAAAATGCTACAGGAATAAAAGGCTTTTCCATCTATAAGAACAGTACATGCTCCACATTCTGAGGAGTTGCAGCCCATTTTTGTTCCGGCCAATTCTAAATAATCTCTCAATAATTCGAGCAAAGTTGCTCTATTTTCAACCTCCATATCATACAAAATTCCATTAACCCATATATTTATTTTTGCTCTTTTTTGAGTTTCACCTAAGGATTCATATATAACCTGGCTTTCAGCACCTTTTGGATAAACAATTCCTGTAGCAATTCCAGCTCCAAGACCTTTCAAAAAATTTCTTCTTGAAATTCCCTTTGTTTTCTTAATTTTTTCCTTGTCCATTTTTATCTCCTATAAACTTAATATAAACACATTAAAGAAAGCATGTCATTACAAGGCTGACAAAGTCAGCTGAAGCAATCTCAAAAGAATTAGATTGTCACGCCCTTTGGACCCGCAATTACAATGTAAAAATCTTTTTTGCTTATATATAGTTTCTCTTTAAAAAGGTGATTTCTTTATCCCTTTTATTTTTAATTTTTATTATTTCTGCCATTATGCTCAAGGCAATCTCTTCAGGAGATTCTGCACCAATATCGATTCCGATCGGAGAACGAACTTTTTTTAAATATATTTCTGAGATCCCTTCTTTCTTTAGAGTCTCAAATATTGTATTTATCTTTCTTCTACTTCCAATCATCCCTATATACGCAGCCTCTTTTTCAACTATATTTTTAAGAATTTTCTGATCCAAACTGTGTTCTCTATTTACAAGAACGCAGAAGGAATTTGAATTAATTTTCAAATTCTTTAACATTCCATCCCAGCTATCGCAGATTATTTCATCAGCCTCAGGGAATCTTTCTCTGTTTGCAAAATCTTTTCTGTCGTCCAGAATAACAATTTTAAAATTAAAATTCTTTGCAATTTTATACAATTCCATTCCCACATGTCCAGCTCCCATGATTAAAATTTCTGGTTTTTCGAAAAAACTTTCAAAAAATATTGTCACCCTTTTATCTTCAAAGTTCAGAGTTGAAAGGTATGGGAAAGATTTAATACTCGATTCTAACATTTCTTTCTGGATTAAATTATTTATAAAATTATTTCCGCTATCTTTTACAAAACTCCCATTCTTTTTTATCAGAACTCTTTCTCCTGGAAAAAGATTTTCTACGTTTTCACAGGTAATGACAGTGCCTGAGATTAATTCTTCTTCTCTATTCTCCATCAATAAATTTATCCACTCAAGACTATCAATTTTTTCTAAAAACACTTGCATTTTTCCGCCACAAATTCCAACTCCTTTTGCTTCCTTTCCTTCATAAAATTTGAGTTCTAAAACTCTATTATTTCCGCCTTCAAAAATTTCCTCTGCTGCTTTTATGACCTCGGCTTCAGCAAGCCCTCCTCCAACAGAACTGACAATAGTGCCATCTCTCTTTATTATCATCTTTGCTCCAATTCTTCTCGGAGTGGAGCCTTTAGCATCTATAACTGTGGCGATTACAACCTCTTTATCTTTTTCAATAATTTCTTTCAGCTCTTTTAGAATATCCATTTTCATCATTTAATATTATCTAAAAATAAAAAGTCAAATTTTAAGTATAATAGAAAGCAATTAAAATTTTGTGGCGGTTAACAATTTAGGAAAGCCTCAAAAAATCTTATTGACAAGATTTATTCGAGGTGAATTTTTTATATTTTAGTGCAGCTAAAACTTGATATTCCTGAGATTAAAGCTATACAATTTTGTATATACCATGAAAATTAAAATCGGACTTTTGAGGCAAATATTTGTAACAGCATTAGAAAAAAAATTAAAAAGGAGAAAATTTATGAATCCAATCAGATCAAAAGTTAACTTAATTGTGGGATTGTTAGCTATTTTTATTTTTTCTTTATTTATAGGAGCTTCAGAGGTTGAAAGTGGATATAAAGAAGGGATTTTTGTAAAAACAAAGGATGGAAAATATGAACTAAAAATTAACGCAAGAATTCAATTTTTAGGTTATTATTCTTCTTTTGAAAACAAAATCCCTTCTGAAAAAGGATTCAGCATAAGGAGGGCGAGATTATATTTTAAAGGAAATGGTTTCTATCCCTGGCTAAAATATTACACTCAACTAACAATGGAAGGAGATAAAATTTCTTTAAGGGACTTCTACCTTGATTTTGAAAAAAACAAAAAAATCTCTCCAAAAATTGGGCAATATAAAGTCCCCTTTAACAGAGAATTCCTTACTTCTTCCGCTGACCTCCAATTGGTTGATCGTTCTATTATCAACAATGAATTTGAAGTAGGTCGTGACATAGGAATGAGTTTAGTAGGAAATTTTAACAGTAGATTTAATTATTTTATAGGAATATTTAACGGATCTGGAAAGTATTATAAAAATCTTGATAAAGATCTTTTATATGCAGGAAGAGTCATGTGGACACCCGCTGGAGAATTAAAATACTCTCAATCTTCTCTCGAATATCCAGAAAATCCTATTTTTGCCTTAGGAGCTGCTTTTGCATATTTTCCTGGATATGAGCCTTTAAAAGAAAACTCCGAAGATAGAAAAACCCTCTCAAATGCGGTAAAAACTGTATCAACTGGAACAAGTGATGTTTCACAATTTGTATTAGATTTTGCATTTAAATATAAAGGGTTTTCTTTAGAGGGAGATTATCATTATAGAAATATCACACCTGAGGAACTTAGTGCTAAAAAATTAGAATCATATGGCTTCAGAATTCAGGGAGGTTATCTTTTTGAATCAAAGAGATGGGAAATAGCTTTAAGGTATTCTTCCTTAGATCCAAATATTTCAAAAGAAAATGACATTCAGAAAGAAATCACAGCTGGCTTAAACTATTTTATTCAGAGACATAAATTAAAGATACAGGGGGATTATTCTTATTTAATTAAAGAAATTGGAAATAGAAAGGAAAAAGAAACCCGCTTAAGAACTCAACTACAATTTTACTTTTAATGTTTTTCTGGGTTTATTTTCGATAATTTAATCAAATTTAATTCTATATTGTATTTTCTTTTTTAATTTTTAAAAGCTATATCTACCCTATAATGAAAATAATCATTCATAAAAATTTTTTTACGATAAAATCAGCTAATTCAGATAATTCATTTAAATTGAATACAGGAACATTTAAATCAAATTTTTTATCTGAGACAATGGCAATGAGATTATCCTTCTCAGTGCACAAAAGTTCTCCATGCAAATCTTTTCTGAATACCTCAATTTTAGGGCAGGAGCTCCTTTTAAATCCTTCAGCAAGTACTAAATCAACCCCTTCGATGAACTTTTTTCTTAGCTCATCAAGATTGTATTCTTTCTCTATATCTTTTATTAAAGCAATCTTCTTCGGAGAAGTAATCAAAACAAAAGAAGCCCCTGCTTTTTTATGTCTGTATGAATCCTTCCCCTCCCTGTCCACATCAAATCCATGGATATCATGTTTAATTGTTCCTATTTTGAATCCTCTCTTTTTTAGCTCAGGGATTAATTTCTCAATAAGAGTTGTTTTACCTGAATCAGATTTCCCAACGATGCAGATGATAGGTATCATCGAGCTTCGCATTTCATGCCTTACACCTCTTGCTCTTCTTTTTATTCAAGAGTTTTTGAATCTTAATTGCTTTGTTCAGATCTTCTTCAGTATTAATATTAAAAAAACTTAATTTTTCAGGGTCATATCTTCTAATTTCATCCTCCTTAACGATTCTCAGTTTCACCTCATTAAAAAAATCAAAAATTCTTAAATTATCTTTTTTAATTAGGTCTTCGATATAATTTATGCACCTTTTGGAATAAACAGCGTGAAGGGGCTCAAATCCTGATTTAAATTTTGCAACAACTACATCATTTCCTTCAGATATATTTTTAAAATACTCAATAAGAGATAAATTCAAAAAAGGCATGTCGCATCCAGCAAAGAAAGAATGATAGCTGGATGAAAAATTTAATCCACTGTAAATTCCTCCAATCGCGCCTTTCTCAGAATATATATCAGGATAAATCTTTACATCCGATCCTGAAAAATTTCTTTCATAACCTTTTAGTTTCTTCTCGGATGTTATTATTAAAACCTCTTTAAAGGATTTTCTTAATTTTGATACAATCCTTTCTATTAATAATTCTCCATTCAGCTTAATTTCAGCTTTATCCTTTCTAAACCTCTTCCCTTCTCCTCCTGCCAAAATTATCCCGGTCAATCAATCAACCTCCAATCTGGGACATGTTTCTCCTTATGGTCTCTTCCCTCAGGTTATAAATTCCTTTTTCTGGTTTAAGTAAAACAGCTTTTTTGAATAACTCTGAAATTGTCTCATCGCCAGCATTTTCTCTCAAGGGTGTTTTTACATCAATTTCAATATCATGGGTAAGGCAGCTTCTAAGAAAACCATCAGCAGTAAGCCTCAATCTATTACAATTATGGCAGAACCCATGGCTTACAGGGCTTATGATTCCAGCTTCTCCTCCACTTTCAAGATAAAAATATCTTGAGGGATCACCTGAATTTTCATACGGATATGCTCTAAAATCTAAAAAGGAAGATATTCTTTGAATAATCTCTTCTCTCGAGATAAAATATTTCTTCCATTTTTCATTCAAAACAATCGGCATATATTCGATGAACCTTACAATCAGATCATACTCTTTACCAAATTTTATAAAATTCTCCAGTTCATCGTCATTTATTCCTTTAAGAACAACAACATTTATCTTAATTGGCTTGAGCCCTGCAAGTTTTGCTTTTCTTATTCCATTAAGGACTGAACCTAATTTTTTTCCCCTGGTTATAATTTCAAATTTTTTCTCATCAAGGGTGTCAAGACTTATATTTATCCTTTTTAATCCAGCTTTTCTCAAGGAATCAGCGTATTTCTCCAGCAGAGTTCCGTTTGTCGAAAGAGAAAGGTCTTTCAGGTTATCTATAGAAGAAATCTTTTCAATCAATTCTATTATTCCTTCTCTTAAAAGAGGCTCTCCTCCTGTTAATCTTATCTTCTCTATTCCAAGTGAAACTGCAATCTTTGCCATTCTATAAATTTCAGAATTTGTAAGAAAATCTTTTTTTAATGCTTTTACTGAATCCTGTTTTGGCATACAATAAAGGCACTTCAGATTACAGTTCTCTGTAAGAGAAATCCTTAAATATGTAATAGCCCTGTTATATCTGTCAAAAAGATGTCGCGTTGTTTCAACTCTTTCTTCTTTGTGAGACCCATTATACTTAAAAGCTTCTGACTTATTCTTTCTATTAAAAATTGAAACTTTAAAATTATTTAACTTCTCCCAATACACTTTGTAATTCAAAGCTTCTCTAAGAGCTAATCCTGAAAACAACGCCAGAGTAAAATTTTTATAAAAAAGTGTAATAAGACCCATTATCATCACAATAAAAATATCTTTCCCTTTATTCAAATCTCGGGCTAAAAGCGAATGAAAGATTCCAATAAAAACAAGGGCTATGCCAAAAACATAAAGAGGAATTCCTCTTAAGAAATAAGAACTCATTCTCGCAAAAAAAAGGGCAACAATTATAAAAGTAAAACCGATTATTAAATTTGCCCTTCCTGTTCTTGCACCAAACCTATAATGGGCGGTAAGTCCTCCGCATCCATGGCATAACGGCATTCCTGAAAGCATCCCTGCAAAAAAATTTCCAAAACCAATAGTTTTTGCGAGGCTATTGTGGTTAACTTTTTTAGCTCTATCTCCAAAATAGTCTTTTGCAAGGTCAGAAGTTGCAACTATTGAATTCCCAAGAGTAAGAGGAATTTGAGGTATAATTAAGATAACAAAAGCGGTTAATAAATTATCAAATGCTGGAAAAAAGAATGATAAAGGATTAGGGCCAAGGGAGAAACCACTGAATTTAACATCAGGAAGTAAAACTCCTGTGATAATTTCCTTTTTGAAGACTAACTCAATGCCACTTTTTATAAGTAATATGCCAAGCCCGAACTGAATTCCTCTTACCAAGGGCTTCGAAAAAATTTTTTCTAAATATTTTGAAAAATCAAAAATAAGAAATATTGCCATCAATGCCGCCATTATATAGGCACTCGTTGAAATTATTTCAGGCTTAATTCCATTAACAATGGATATGGCTGCAACAGCTTTCAGGGGCTGAACCGGCATCGGTATTTTATAATACAACCCTGCAATTACATATAAAACACCAGCAGGCAAAAAAACTGAGGTGGGTGAAAGACCACATATAATGATCATTCCCAGAGCTAAAGGGATGAATGTACCTGTATCACCAAATGCTCCTGAAAAATCTCTTAGAAAATCTTTTTTAAAATATCTCATTATTAATATTATAAATATATCTCAATAATCTAAACTATTCATTTTAATTAAAAATGTTTTATCGATTCAATAGATTTAAAAAAAATCATAAAGTTATCCTTATTTCAATCTCTCTAATTTCTTTATCTTCAATCTTTAAAGATTGAAGCATCCCAATTACTACATTCTTCACCATGTCCTGAATGAATGGCTTTAAAAATAATCCCTTCCCGTTTACTTTAATTTTTACCTTTGCCTCTTCCATTCTCCTCCTCCAGCAATTTTTAATTCTATAAACATAACTTAAATAAATCAAACATTTCCTTGATTTTTACACTTAAACATGTTAAATAATGAAGCAAATTTTATGGAAAAACAATATGCAAACATTGTGGGTTATTGAAAGTACAGGAGAAAAAAGATTTCCTTATCGTCTGAGTATAAAAAAGGATGATTTGATTCTTCTCTCCCTGAGAGTGCAGGATATATGGCCTGGGACAAAGGGACAGATCTTCTGCATGAGGGAAGAAGGGAGACAATGGTCAACACCTGTTGAAGAGATAGAGAGAGTTCCTGTGTTATCCCTTAAAAGATATGGCAAGAGATTGGCTGTAATCCTGGATAGAGCAAAGAATAAACGTTGCGATTTTTTATTTCTTAAAAAGAAATATAAAACGAAGGAAGGAGAGTATGAACAGATATTCTGGCGAACACAAAAAGCCCTTCAGGAAAGAAGACCTAAAGTAAAGCTCACAGCAAAGGGCAAAGATTCTCTCCATGTCATTATCGATAAAAGTGAGAGATATCCATGGAGATTTCATGGATGTTTAATTGAGAAAGGACAACTACCTGTTGGAGACTATGCATTAAAAGGCGATAATAGTCTTCTTGCAATTGTTGAAAGAAAAACCTTTGAAAACCTTACTGCATACTTTGGCAAACTGGGCGCCTTTCATCAGATCCTCGGTGAGCTTGAGACATATAAACACAGTGCCCTTGTCATTGAGGCATCCTATTCTGATTTTTTAAACCCTAAGAAGATGAAATTTTACTCACCCACTTTTGCAGCCAGAGCAATTGCTGAGATTCATGCATTCCATCCAAAGCTAAACATTGTGTATACTGGAAACAGAAAACTTGCCAATGAGTGGACATTGAGATTTTTCTCTGCTATAGCCTTTCATTCTGAGGACATTCCCCATGCAAAGGTGTCTGAGGCACTAACAGAATATGGAGTAGAGCCTTATTCCACAGGAGGAAGCTATTATGAAGTAAGAAAGATTATAGACGAGATGCCAGAAAAATTTACTTTCAGGATGCTAAAAGATTTTTGCCAGAATATACCTGAGTTTACAATCAGAAAGGCACTCTCAGACCTGAAAAAAGAGGGGAAAATTTCCTGTGAAAATAGAGGAAAGAAGAGTTACTGGAAAAAGAACAATGAAACGGTCGCTTAAAATTCTGATTATAAATGGCTGAATATTCTGATTTATTAATGGCTCAGATATTCAGGAAATTATTTGAGTTGTATATAAAATCAGAATATGATATAGAATTTCTCACGGAAGAAGAGGCAAGGCTTGCTTTAGAATATGCAAAGGAGATTTTGAAGGTATATAATTGAGAAGGGGCAGACATAAAGGAATTACACGGCTGGAATGACGAAAAGGTGTATTTCTGGGACGAAGAAAGAAAGGTGCGTATCAGATGAGGAGGAATTATATAACCAGCTTGTGGAATATGCAGAAAATATTTTAAGGAAAAGATAAGTGAAGAAAAGGATACAAGACGGAGTAAAAAATGAGGATTGAGAAAAGAGAGATATGGAGAATGTGTAAGAGGCCGGTTGAAATGGATGGAGCGGAGATTTTTCGGCAATATGTATAGAAAGAGGCTGGAGTTTTATTGGCATAAGGAGATGAATGAATATTAATCTAAAAATAGGCCCTCGGTACGTCAGGCAGAATAAGGATGGATTTAGGCCGTTTCAAAGACAGACTTTAGAGGCAATCAAAAATTCAGATGCGATATTAATCTTTGTGGAAGCACCAGTAGGTTCAGGGAAAAGTTATATCATAAGAAACCTAATACAAGATAGATATTTCCAGGATACGGGAAAACGAATTATTCTTACATATCCAACGAGGATTTTAATGGATGCCCAAGTTGGCGCAATGCGAAAAGAATTAAAGGATACCGCTATATGGCCAGATGATGATTTTATACCCAATGGAATTAATATTTTTAATTATTCCTCTAATTCGTTGTTTAGATATCTAGTTAATAAAGGTATTGATATAGAGCTTAACAAAAGCGAGTTAATAAAACAGGCAGTAATTCAAAGTAGGCTTTTTTCTAAAAGGTCAGTTATTATAACGTCTCCAGATGTTTTGCATCTCCTCATAAATCGCGAGACTTATAAAAGTTCTAAAAGATTACAGAACTATTTACAAGGTGCAATAGTATTTTTTGATGAATTTCATCTGTATGTTAATCTTTCCAACTTTTTGGAATTGATAAAAAATCTTCTGGATGGAATAGCATCTAAGGTAGTATTGCTATCTGCTACGCCATATATGAGCAAAGAACTTTCTACTCTAAACAATATTTATCCGTCACTTAATATTTCCTTTACAGACTCGGTGGGAAACAAAAGAGATGCAGAATTCAATTTTCCTCTTGATATAGAAATCCGTGCTTTTAAATTTACAAAATTAGATTTAGTCTATGAGAACCTGAAAGAATTAATCCCATCTATTCCTAAGCCTGCTGCAATTATATTTGACTCTGTATTCAGACTTCAACATATCAAGAAAAAATTAATTAATACGTTCAAGCAATACAAGTTTTATGAGTGGAGTGGATTGGAAAAGGCCAAGTCATTTTCTCTAGATGATAAATCTGTTGTCATTGGAACTTCAGCTATTGAAGTAGGTATTGATATGGACTTTAAGTCTTTAATAACAGAAGCATCTTATTGGACGTCAGCCATTCAGAGAATAGGTCGGGTCGGCAGAAAATCCAATGGAACAGTTGTGATTCTGACTAAAAATGATTTTGGATGGGCAGTTAAAGATCAAACCTGTTTTGAAAGAGATGTATTTGAGAAAAGTATTTTACAGGAGGTTCTTAGAGACCCTTCTGGCAAATTGGTTTCAGGCGAAATGTTTAGGGGAGATAGTTACAACTTCCTGCTTTATGACATTGACACTAAGAATATCACTCCTTATAATGAGGCTATCTTTTCGATGTTTGAGCCGGAAGAAATTGTAGATGATTGGATGACTTTAGATAGGCATAAAAAACAGGAAATATTAAAGAGATACGGCATAGCAGATACAAAAATAAAAGAAATTATTATTCATGACAAGATTTTCCCCTTTTGGGGTGTTGGAAGTGGAAGATTAAGAGATGAATATTTTAATGTAACTACAAAATATATTAAAGAAGATGGAGAACTTCATATAATAGCAAATGAACATTTCATATTTTATGGTGCATGAGCATGGAAATTAAAGAAGTAAAAGTATTCCTCGAGCCTCAATTTGGTTATCTGGCCAAATCGAACGGTGAGCAGTTGTGGGCTCATCATTTTGCAGTTTGGAATGTTTTCAGAAAGATGGGTCGGTTTATCCCGTCGCTAGACGACAGAGAAAAAGAACTGTTGGAACTCTCATGCTTAATTCACGACATCGGAAAACTGAGAGAAGAAAGCCAGAAATTTTTCAGAGGTGAAGGAGAGAATCCAAGAGACCATAAATCTACCATTGAAGAAGTAAGAAAATATTTAAATAAAGAAGACTTAAAAGGGATATTGCCCTTTGAACTTACCGAATCAGATATCAAATTTATATACGATACCATCAAGCCGCATCATAGCCTATCAGACTCTGACATAAAAGAAATAAGTACTGATTCAGCAGGAATATTTACTGAATTAGTAAGGTATGCCGATTGGCTTGCTTCTATGGAGAGTATTTCACCGGAAACTATTAATAAAGTTAGACAATACTGTGATGAATTGTTTGATCTTACTTATTTTGAGGTCTCAAGATTCCCTTCGCCGACGACATTTCATTTTTTAAGAAACATTTTTAAAGAATATCAATCTTTAGGATGGGAACTTCTCTTAACATTTGACAATGCCGCTTTGTTTATCGGAAAGGGACTTTCTTATCCAGAAAAAGAAAAAATTATAGAAAGTATTTCAAAAGCCTTCTTTGATAAATCACTTGGTATTCAATCGGCTTATCCAAAAGCATTTACTAAAGCCCTTCTTGGTGGACTATCTAAAGTTTTCCCAGCGCAGTTTATGATTGCAGCTAACCATAAGAATGAAATAATTGGAAATCTTGGCGATGTATCAAGAAAGGGTGTGCAATTTTTAAGAATCTTATACGATATCTTTTCTTTAGATTCTTCAGAGTTTTCAAAGATAAAGAAGAACCTTCCGAAATGGAACACTATCGGTGCTTGTCTTGGAACCAGCGGACATCCAAAGGCAAAAAGGCAATGGGAAAAAGCTTTTGGTGAAAATCCGCCAGCATCTATTAATACCAATACTCTGTCACATCTTTTAAACATCTTGACTGTAAAGGATGTGATTCCAGATGAGTTTATTGCAGATAAAAAATATTTAGACGACAAGCTTTCAAATTTGAAGCCAGATAATTTGTTTATACTTTTGCATAAAATTGCAGAAGATTACGAAAAGAAAATGTCAGGTTCACAAGAAATGCTTGATTATTTAAACAGCGTTCTTTCAATGGAAGAAGAAAAAGACTTTAGAAAGATAGCTTCTGAGATATTTGAAAGATATAAAACTTATAAAAAGACAACGGATGCATTAAAGGGTGTTTGTGAACGGTGTCAATGCCCTGTATCTATGGAGGCACAACCTGCATTGAAATATAAAAGAGGGGTCGGCTACGGTTTTTCTCAAATCATATCTAAACCCGCAGGGTCAAGGGCAACGTGCCCTATGTGTGCTTATGATAACATGGTGTTAAGAGAAGGACTCGGAGACAGGAACTTGCGGATTTATACAAGAATCTCTTCGAAAGTGCCGGAGTTAATAAGCCTTTATCCTGAACTTGATGATTTGGTTGCAAAAGTTAAAAGCGGGGTTTCAGCACCTTATCAGATATCTAAACTTGAAGAGAGAAAAGAATTCAGGAATATCCCATTTGTTAAAAGGCTCAAAATCCCAATTCCTCCAGAAAAATATAGGAGCGATACAAAAGAAATCTTATCAAGTGAACAAGGTATATTGTTTGATATTCAGACTCTTTCAGCAAAAGAAACAAAAAATTTTAGCCCTAAAGATATGAGAGTTAGATATGAGCCTCTTTATCATTTCTTGAACCTATTAGGTTTTGAAACTTCTCTCGGCACAGAGGAGCAGGTAGGTCTTTTTGGGGAATCAATTCTAAGTACGGAGGAAGAATACTATAAATCATTGTCAGTTATTTTATTGGCAAGCATTTTGGAGAAGGGACAGAAGAAGTATATTATGGCAAAAGATCTTCTTGAGAAAAGTCCCAGTGTGGCAATTACATACACTTCCGAAACACGAGGAAAAACAAATAGGCTCAAACTTTCGCCCGAACTTATGGAGAGGTTCTATGAGTTTATTTATAAATCTGGCTTGGTTATATATAAAACGATGGGAGGTGAATACAAAATGGATAATCTTTTAAATGATGCCGTCTTTTTTGCTAATGGCATACCAAAATTCTGTTGGACTCAGGATGAGTGGCAAAAATGGTTCAAAAGTATGTCAAAGCATTCTATTGGGAAACCTGTTAGCCAAAGCCTTAATGAAATGCTCCTTGGCAGAAGTTTTGATGAAGCCTTTGCAAAGTTTCTTTCTCATATCAGAGAAAATATTGCAAAGGAAAAATCTGGTGAGGCTAAAACCGATATTAAAGAACTTGAGGAGTTTGTCAGAGAAGCAAAAGGCATTTTTCAAAGGTATTATGATTTAAAAAAAGACAATATAACTCAGTTTATCAGAGTAAAGAATTCCCTTCTTAGTGCAATTTATGTTTTTAAACGATATGAAAACCTTCAGGAGGTGCTAAAATGACTCCTTTATTAAAAGAGCCATCTATTCTTTCACAAGGGGTTTATCTTCAGCTCGTGACCAAAATAAAATTTCTTGATGAAGCCATTATTAGGAGCAATGATCCAGAAGAGGTTTTGACATTTAAGTATCAATCTCTTGGTAACCGTTTTGTTATCCCTTGGCGTAAAATCAAAGCAAAGCTTAGAAGACTTGTTATGGAGAAGCAAAGAAGCCTTAATATTGAACCCGGTTGTCATTTAAAAGACGATTTATGTATGAAATGTTCCAGTTGTTTTATATTTGGTGGAACTGGTGAGACCAGTAGTGCTAATGTACCATATAACATTCTTGCGAGAATACTTGGGGAGTCATTCATATCAACAAGTCAAGTTGGTGAAATCCAGCCATATACGCAGAATGCAGTTGATGAAGAAGACCTTACTACAGGGCAGGCATTAATGAGCATCACTCCTGTTCCTAAAGAAACAGAGTTTATCGGAGTAATAACTTTAAAAGACCCTACACCTGAGATTGCATCTATTATAGTGGATAATTTGAAGAGACTTACGAGAATTGGAGCAAGAAGTGTAGAATGGGGCAGGGTAGAGACAACTATACTTGGATTTAAGCTCTCTGATAGAGAGGCTTTAACGGCATACAATCTAATTGACTCGAAGATTGACGGCTTTGGAAAAATTGATGATTTAAAGTTACCAGTAGTAGAGGAAGCTTATAAGACATTAGATGAACAGGTGAAGAATCTGATAAAGCCTCTGTTGAAGAAAAAACCAGAGGAATCTAAAGAATAGCATGAAAGTTTTTAAATATAAGATAGAGCTAATAGACCCTTTGTTTTATTCTAAGGAGGGTCTTTCAGGAGCTATATCTCCTAAGTATCTTCATGCTACCGCTATTAATTATGCAGTGGCATATTCTTTAGGAATAAATCCAGAAGCTCAGCCCTATATAATTTCCGAAGAAAACAGGGGAAGGAATACGCCTCGATATGAAAACTCTCTTGCTTCAGAAGCCTTTTATTTTACACCTGGCAGACCAATCGGAAATATAAGATATATCTCAGAAATTGCAAAGGGTGAAGATGATAATTTCGTGAAACTTGGTTATGGTGCTTCTACCGGAAAAGCAGAAGTATTAAAGGCATCTCAACTTTTCTCAATTCCTCCTGAAAGTATTTTTGAAGGTTTTTTAATTGTCAGGAAAGAGATGATTTTCCCGTTAATTATCAGGCTTGGCAGTTTTCGTGGTAAGGCACTTCTTAATTTAGAAGAAATAAGAGTTTTAAAAGAAAAAGACAAAGCCTTAGTTGCTCATCTTGTTGACCCACTTGTAAGTAAGACAATAAGAGGAATGATGATCGGGATGTTTCCGTATCCAATTATTGAAAATGCAGTATGTGAAAGGTGCATCGAAATAAAGGTTGACGGGTTTTCAAAATATATTGCCTTACCAGATAGTTTTGATTTTTTAGAAAATAACATTAAGAGAACACCACATATAGCAATTATCTGATGCAAATTAATAATTGCATTTTAACACTGATAACTGACCGTCCAGTCGTAGATTCACCTACTACACTGAGAGGTTTTATCGCGGGAAAGTTCCGCAATAATCCTTTCTTGCATAATCATTCAGAGAAAGGTTTTATTTATACCTATCCGAAAATTCAATACAAAATAATAGATAAGATTCCTATGATTCTAGGGATTGGTGAAGTTTCTGAATTTGTTGAAGAAATATTAATTATCGAATATCTAAATTTGAAAAATAAACAATATACAGTTATAGATAAAAAACTATTGAGAGAAAATAATTCTTTTGGCGTGATAAATGGAATGCTTTCTTACAAATTCCTCACTCCATGGCTTGCGCTTGATGAAGAGAGTTTTAATCGTTATAAAAAAAGGAATAGCGGAGAAAGGAAGAAACAGTTAGAAAGCATTCTCATAGGTAATATTATTTCTATGGCTAAAGGGCTTGAATATGTAATAACTGATAAGATTATTGCTAAGGTAGATGTTTATGAAGTTCACACCTCTCTCAAAGGCACGCCCATGCTCGGGTTTGTTGGCACATTTTCAGTAAACTTTGAAATCCCGGATTATTGGGGACTTGGAAAATCTGTATCAAGAGGGTTTGGGACGGTAATAAAAATAGGAAGTGTAAAATAAGCGATAGGAAATGGGAAATAGAAAATATTATAATATTGAGGCTGTTCAATAAAGGAAGGTTTTTTTGAGGTTGTTTTAAGAAATGAAAACATTAAAGCATAGTAAAGAGCAAAGACAGAGAAGGAAAATTTTTAGCAAGTCTTTTTTCGGAAGTTGCAGTAAGAAAAATCTGGGACAGCTCGCAGATCTTTACTTTTCAATGATTTGCGAGTTATTGAACAGCCTATAATATTCATATGGAGGTGTTATGATACCAAAATACGAGCTTGATAGAGCCATTGAAATTGCCAGAAAATATGGTATTGGGAAAATGTACTTAATTGGGTCTTCACTATATAAAGATCCAAATGATATTAATGATTATGACTTTGCTGTCATAGATGTGCCCACAGGAAATTTCTTTAAATTTTATGGAGAACTATTCAGGTCGTTGTCAAAGAATGTGGATTTAATAGACCTTTCAGGGAAAATGACAAAATTTAAGGAAATCATTCTAAGAGAAGGTAAACTTATTTATGACAAAACAGCTGCTTAAAGAATACTGTGAAGCAGAATTTGAAAATATAGATGCTGTTGTATCTGAACTGTTTTCCTTCCTAAGCACTGGAAAATCTGAATATTCTATTCCGGATTTAGCAGCCATTGCTACTTTTATCCATAACTTTTATAACGGTATTGAAAATATTTTAAAAAGGGTTGTCTCTTTCAAACAATTAGAGATAAAAGACTCCCCCAGTTGGCATAAAGATTTACTAAAGGCAGCTTCTGATGCAGGAATCATCAGCAACGAATTGTACAATACTTTATCAAACTATCTATCCTTCAGGCACTTTTTTGTCCATGCTTATAGTTTTACACTTAGGTGGGAAGAATTGAAACCACTCATAGATGAGCTTGAAGAAACGCTAAAAAGATTTAAATATGTAATATACATTTATATTGATAATCTCGCTTAATACTTCCATGCTCGATTATCTCGCATTTCTCTGTCAACTTTTCAATTTTAGATTATTAGGTCTCGGAAAGTCGGTTTCGAGAGGGTTTGGGACAGTTATAAAGATAAAATAAAGAATGAAGAAAAGGGAAATCTTCAAATCGGCTAAGATGTTGGATGCTCAGTTACTTGCCAACATTAAATTAAGGCTCCCAGAACTTGAAAAGCTTTTAGAAGAAATGAATTCTCACTGGTGCTATGAGGACTCTATCTACCGTTTCTATTATCAATCCTTTAAAGTCTATGATCTTCAAAATAAAACCAAGAAGATTATTGAGGCTTTAAAAGCCATAGCACCCAGAGGACAGAGTTTTTGTCAAGAATTTCAGCAAATCATTGAGTCTGGTGCCAGTGGGAAGAAATTTGAACCGAGCCATAATAAAAACTGGGCGTATCATACCAGAGTTTTTGTTGAGGCTTTTTTCCATGCCAAATTCTTTTTGGAGATGGTCGTCAAATATGGTAAGGAGCTAAAAGAACCTCCAGACATGTTGCCATCTGGCTGGGCAGCATTACTTTGCCTTTACAATATGCGATAGAGAAGGTAATCGAAAAATGCAGCTTGTAATTAATACTTTTGGCTCATATCTGAGAAAAAAGGAGAATTGTTTCCTTGTAAAGAACGAAGATAAGGTTTTCGAGGTCTCTGTAAAAAAGGTCGATAGCATACTCATCACTACAAGTGCTTATATTTCAACAGATGCTATCAAGCTTGCAATGGATAATAACATTGACATCATCTTTCTGGATGAATTTGGTAATCCATACGGAAGAGTATGGCATTCAAAGCTGGGAAGCACAACATTAATCAGGAGAAAACAACTTGAAATGGCTGAAAAAGAAGAAGGACTGGAGATAGCAAAGGAGTGGGTCATTATAAAATTTCAGAATCAAATAGATTTCCTCAATAAACTAAAAATAACAAGACCAGAGAAAGCTGAAAAAATCAACGAATGGATTTTTGGACTTGAGGATATAATTGAAAAACTTAAAAACCTTAAGGGAACTCTTGATGAGAAAAGAGGTTCAATCATGGGTTTTGAAGGAGCTGGAGGAAGAATTTATTTTGATGCATTAAGCTACATCATTCCAGAAAGATTCAAATTTGAAGGAAGGAGTCGACAGCCGGCTCAGGATGAGTTCAACTGTCTTTTAAACTATGGCTATGGGGTTCTCTACTCTATGGTTGAAAAAGCTTGCATAATTGCTGGATTGGATCCTTATGTGGGATTCCTTCATACAGATAATTATAATAAAAAATCTCTTGTATTTGATTTAATCGAGATGTTCAGAGCTCTGGTTGATCAGACTGTTGTTTATCTTTTCAGCCAGAGAAAGATTAAGAAAGAATATTTCAATGAGATACAAAATGGGCTTACCCTGAATAAAGATGGCAAAGCTTTTTTAATTGAAGCTCTGAATAATAACTTCGAGAAAAGCGTCCGTTACAGGGGAAGAAATATTAAGAACCGGGATATAATTCAGTTTGAATGTCACAGGATTGCAAATAATTTAATCGGTGCATGATGCTGGTCTGGGTAGTTTACGACATTGTTGATACGAAAAAAAGAAACAGAATCTCTCAGATATGTAAAAGCTATGGACTGTATCGAGTTCAAAAAAGTGTATTTTTGGGCACTTTAAATAGGAATGAGCTTGATGAAATTTCAATTAAATTTCTTGATATTATAGACGAAAATGTTGATTCAGTTTATGTTTTTCCCATGTGCGATGAAGACTTTAAAAAAGTTAAATTATTGGGACAGGCTTTTGACAGGAGTTTAGTAACTGATGAAATTATCTCAAAATTTTTCTAAACAATTAGAAAAAGTAGAGGGAATGTACTTAACTCCTTCAGAAATTATAGAATATCTTTATTGCCCTCGATTCATATATTTTATGAATTGTTTGAACATTTCCCAGCATGAGGAACAGAGATACAAAGTTTTACTCGGCAGGGAAATCCATGAGGGAAGAAAAAGAGTCAATAGAAATTATCTAAGAAAAAAGATTAATTGTACCGGAAAAGATATCAATGTTTATATGGTTTCTGAAAATTTCCATTTAAAAGGCACTGTAGATGAAGTGTTATATCTTGAGGATGGAACCCTTGCTCCTTTTGACTATAAATTTGCTGAATTTAAAGAAACACTTTATAGAACCCATAAGGTTCAATCTGTTCTATATGGACTTTTAATAAAGGATTTCTATAAAGCTGAAGTGAAGAAAGGCTACATTTGTTATGTTCGGGATAATTATCTTGTGAAGGAAATTCCATTTAAAGAAAAAGATTTTATAGAAGCACAAATGATAATTGATGAGATGTTTTCAATTATCCAATTGGGTTTTTATCCAAAGAAAACTAAGTATTCTATAAGATGTGTGGATTGTTGCTATAGAAATATTTGTGTATAAATGGGGTAAAAAATAATGAAATTTTTTATTGCAAATTTTTAGTGTTGAATTTAGAATTTTATGGATATCTCGTGTAAGATATCTCTGGATATTTGAAAAATTTATTTCGCTGACAATAAATGAAGGAAAATTATTAAAGAAAAAGAGCATTGACATTGTAAAGAATTGAAAATTAAGCAGAAAGCAAAAAAATAAATATGTAAATGCTAAATAAAATGCACAAAAAATTGTGCAAATTTTAAAGGATATTTAATAAAAAATGCTTTTCTCAAAAATAAGGAAATTGAGAAAAAATAAGGGCTTACGGAGAATTTGCCTTAGCGAAGAGATTCCATTAAAACAAGGATTGAAACAATCCATATTGCTGCCCATTCATTGAATACCAAAGTTAGCGAAGAGATTCCATTAAAACAAGGATTGAAACCTTTCCAATAATTGCTTTTCCAATTTGCTCTAATATATTAGCGAAGAGATTCCATTAAAACAAGGATTGAAACCCCCTAACAACAACAGGGGTTTCAGTTGATCATTCTTAGCGAAGAGATTCCATTAAAACAAGGATTGAAACAAAGTCCTGGGCAAAGAACTTTCCGACATCATAAAAATTAGCGAAGAGATTCCATTAAAACAAGGATTGAAACAGCATTTCCTGTATTTTCCACTGATATTGAGCTATTTAGCGAAGAGATTCCATTAAAACAAGGATTGAAACTTCTGGGAGATGAAAATATCTTGCCAAATCTCTGGAGTTAGCGAAGAGATTCCATTAAAACAAGGATTGAAACTTCTGGGATACATCCCATTCGGTCAGGGAACAGGGAGTTAGCGAAGAGATTCCATTAAAACAAGGATTGAAACTGGTGCTATCTATTTGTCTTAGGCCTTTTACAGTTGTTAGCGAAGAGATTCCATTAAAACAAGGATTGAAACACTCTTCAACATTTCTTGTTTGAATAGAGAACCTTCGTTAGCGAAGAGATTCCATTAAAACAAGGATTGAAACTACCTTTCTTTCATCACTTCATATCTTCTCCACCAGGTTAGCGAAGAGATTCCATTAAAACAAGGATTGAAACCTTTCATTCTCTTTCCTCAGTTCGAAATTCAGGAAGGTTAGCGAAGAGATTCCATTAAAACAAGGATTGAAACTTGTTTATGAAATAAAAAAGAAGGCGGATTTTAGATGGTTAGCGAAGAGATTCCATTAAAACAAGGATTGAAACTAAAGCAAATTAGATGGCTTTTCCTTGAGAACTCTGGTTAGCGAAGAGATTCCATTAAAACAAGGATTGAAACTTTAAGAGATTATGGAAAATCTCGCTCTCCTTAAAAGTTAGCGAAGAGATTCCATTAAAACAAGGATTGAAACAAAAAAACTTGACAAATATATTTTTATGTATTATAGTTAGCGAAGAGATTCCATTAAAACAAGGATTGAAACTCGTTCTGGTTATTCGCCTCATATTGGGTTTTCGAGGTTAGCGAAGAGATTCCATTAAAACAAGGATTGAAACCTTTTCCTTCTACCACATCTGTCCAGAGACTCATTTGTTAGCGAAGAGATTCCATTAAAACAAGGATTGAAACTTAGGAGGACGAGATGGCATTATTTCAATTAGACCAGGTTAGCGAAGAGATTCCATTAAAACAAGGATTGAAACTTGGCTTACAATGGATTCTTACATGGAGCTTTGAAAGGTTAGCGAAGAGATTCCATTAAAACAAGGATTGAAACCTCCCAGAGAGATTGCACAGAAAAGGGCACAACTGTTAGCGAAGAGATTCCATTAAAACAAGGATTGAAACTCAAGTCAATACAGTCAATTTAATATTGCTGTTGTGGTTAGCGAAGAGATTCCATTAAAACAAGGATTGAAACAAGATCAGAAATAGAGCATTAATGGAGCTCCGGCAAGTTAGCGAAGAGATTCCATTAAAACAAGGATTGAAACCATCAAATTTTGCGAATATATCTATAACTTCAATGGGTTAGCGAAGAGATTCCATTAAAACAAGGATTGAAACAAAAAAACTTGACAAATATATTTTTATGTATTATAGTTAGCGAAGAGATTCCATTAAAACAAGGATTGAAACTTGGCAGACAGTAGAGGATAATCAAGTTTGTAAAGAGTTAGCGAAGAGATTCCATTAAAACAAGGATTGAAACAATCTTTCACTACATTCAAATCTCTGGTAGCTTGCAGGTTAGCGAAGAGATTCCATTAAAACAAGGATTGAAACATTTTATATATAGTTCGAGGTTGAGGTTTCTTTGTTGTTAGCGAAGAGATTCCATTAAAACAAGGATTGAAACTAGTGATACAAAACCTAATGATTCAACAATAATCGAGTTAGCGAAGAGATTCCATTAAAACAAGGATTGAAACTGAGCCATTAACAAAAGCAAAAGCAATCAGAAAACCAAGTTAGCGAAGAGATTCCATTAAAACAAGGATTGAAACTCCACTCAAGGAAGGCTTGCTTTTCAATTATTTTTGGTTAGCGAAGAGATTCCATTAAAACAAGGATTGAAACCTCTATAGTAATAAGTGGTAGATGGTAATAAGCCTGGTTAGCGAAGAGATTCCATTAAAACAAGGATTGAAACTTTACATAATTTGCATTTAATACTTCTTCCTTGGAGTTAGCGAAGAGATTCCATTAAAACAAGGATTGAAACTTGTAATTTCTTCAGCTTTCATCTTTTTTCTCAGGGTTAGCGAAGAGATTCCATTAAAACAAGGATTGAAACTGCAACCTCCGTTTCGCTTAGTATTTCTTCTTGTTCAGTTAGCGAAGAGATTCCATTAAAACAAGGATTGAAACACCAAAGAGGATTTAACTAAGTTTTGTAAGCTCTGGGTTAGCGAAGAGATTCCATTAAAACAAGGATTGAAACATATCATAGTGCTTCGAGACCAAATTTCCTTCCGCAGTTAGCGAAGAGATTCCATTAAAACAAGGATTGAAACAAAACAGTCAAACCGTATCCTTTTTCTGCTAACCACGTTAGCGAAGAGATTCCATTAAAACAAGGATTGAAACATCTGGGAGCTCAATGGGACAGAATAATGATTCAGAGGTTAGCGAAGAGATTCCATTAAAACAAGGATTGAAACATGGAAGAAAAGTATTTTATGTTTGCAGATGTAGTTGGTTAGCGAAGAGATTCCATTAAAACAAGGATTGAAACCGCAAAAAATAATAAAGCTATTTCTCAAATATTATTCTGGTTAGCGAAGAGATTCCATTAAAACAAGGATTGAAACATCATTTTCTTCATTCCTCCTCCACATGATGCAAAGGTTAGCGAAGAGATTCCATTAAAACAAGGATTGAAACCATTGAGCCAATAATCTACTGTTTCATAGATATAAGTTAGCGAAGAGATTCCATTAAAACAAGGATTGAAACAAAAAATATTTAGAACGGTGGCTCATCGTCTTCCTCCTGTTAGCGAAGAGATTCCATTAAAACAAGGATTGAAACATATTATAATGCTTCGAGACCAAATTTCCTTCCGCAGTTAGCGAAGAGATTCCATTAAAACAAGGATTGAAACCAAAACTTATTGTATCATTTAATATTGTTAAAGTTGGGTTAGCGAAGAGATTCCATTAAAACAAGGATTGAAACTCCTCCTTCTTGGGGAAGAGTCTCGCATGGATGATGGTTAGCGAAGAGATTCCATTAAAACAAGGATTGAAACATAATATTTGAGTTAAATGACTACTAAAAAAGAAAGTTAGCGAAGAGATTCCATTAAAACAAGGATTGAAACTAAGCTTCCTCTAAGATTTCTCTCATATCTTTATCTGTTAGCGAAGAGATTCCATTAAAACAAGGATTGAAACATATTATAGTGCTTCGAGACTAAATTCCCTTCCAGTTAGCGAAGAGATTCCATTAAAACAAGGATTGAAACAAGAAAAGCTTGACAAACCACATAACATGTGTTATAGTTAGCGAAGAGATTCCATTAAAACAAGGATTGAAACTGAAACTTATCTAAAGAATAATCCTAAATATAGAAAGTTAGCGAAGAGATTCCATTAAAACAAGGATTGAAACAGCTCGTTGAAAACGAAAGCAATGAAAGGCGATGTAGTTAGCGAAGAGATTCCATTAAAACAAGGATTGAAACTCAGCAATATCTCGCAATGAAATCAGCAGGCATGTGTTAGCGAAGAGATTCCATTAAAACAAGGATTGAAACATATCATAGTGCTTCGAGACTAAATTCCCTTCCACAGTTAGCGAAGAGATTCCATTAAAACAAGGATTGAAACTGATTCAGATAGAGAATTTAGAAAATTAGTCGCATCGTTAGCGAAGAGATTCCATTAAAACAAGGATTGAAACTCATCAAATCCCATTTAAGAAAAGACCTGAGAATCGTTAGCGAAGAGATTCCATTAAAACAAGGATTGAAACCTAACGAAGAGATACCAGAGGTCAATATAGTGGGAGGTTAGCGAAGAGATTCCATTAAAACAAGGATTGAAACTTAGAGATGTTGAGGTTGCCTCTGATGTGGCTCAAAGGTTAGCGAAGAGATTCCATTAAAACAAGGATTGAAACCTTTCCATCGATAGAGTGTCATTGAGCTTATATGCAAGTTAGCGAAGAGATTCCATTAAAACAAGGATTGAAACCCTGTAGAAAAAAGCCTTAATAATCCACTGGGTAAGGTTAGCGAAGAGATTCCATTAAAACAAGGATTGAAACCTGATAAGGATTGAGGATATGAAAAACAAAAAATAGTTAGCGAAGAGATTCCATTAAAACAAGGATTGAAACAAAACTAACTGTGATTGTAAAGATGGGGAAACATCATGTTAGCGAAGAGATTCCATTAAAACAAGGATTGAAACTTATTTCCTATATATTCCCATATACTTCCATCTGAGGTTAGCGAAGAGATTCCATTAAAACAAGGATTGAAACCTTTATTCCATAGTTCTTGTAGCATTTCCCATCTGAGTTAGCGAAGAGATTCCATTAAAACAAGGATTGAAACAGCTTCTCATTGTTGATTAATGCGTCTTTAATCTTAGTTAGCGAAGAGATTCCATTAAAACAAGGATTGAAACTCCCATTTAAGAGTTTTTCCTACGAAATAATCTCCAGTTAGCGAAGAGATTCCATTAAAACAAGGATTGAAACACAGAAGATGAAAAATTGGACTCTTATCTTTCTCGGTGTTAGCGAAGAGATTCCATTAAAACAAGGATTGAAACTACAATCATTAGTTCAGGGAAAAACACTCAGGATCTGTTAGCGAAGAGATTCCATTAAAACAAGGATTGAAACTGCGCCAAATGGAAAATAGCGTGTGGGGGAGCTGGTGTTAGCGAAGAGATTCCATTAAAACAAGGATTGAAACTCAGAAATAGAGCATTAATGGAGCTCCGGCAAGAAGTTAGCGAAGAGATTCCATTAAAACAAGGATTGAAACCAGAGAAGATAATAGAAATATCGAGCTCATGGGAGGTTAGCGAAGAGATTCCATTAAAACAAGGATTGAAACTGGTAGTATATGTTTACATATTCTAATACGTGTTGGTTAGCGAAGAGATTCCATTAAAACAAGGATTGAAACCATATTTCAATAAGTATTGACGCTATTATCCAGGCAGTTAGCGAAGAGATTCCATTAAAACAAGGATTGAAACATTGAAAAATTAGCTTTTGAAGCTAAAGCAGATATTAGTTAGCGAAGAGATTCCATTAAAACAAGGATTGAAACCTAATATTAATTTATCTATTCCCTCAGGATAATTGTTAGCGAAGAGATTCCATTAAAACAAGGATTGAAACAATACTTAACTTCTTCTTGCCAAGTCTCTCTTCCTGTTAGCGAAGAGATTCCATTAAAACAAGGATTGAAACCTTCTTTCATGGTTTGAGGTCTGTCATAAAAAGGAAGTTAGCGAAGAGATTCCATTAAAACAAGGATTGAAACTTTCCATTTTTTTTACTCCTTTAAAGCCTTTTTTAGTTAGCGAAGAGATTCCATTAAAACAAGGATTGAAACCATTATCCCAGAAAAGTCCAGAATCAGAACCCAACGGTTAGCGAAGAGATTCCATTAAAACAAGGATTGAAACTGGATTTAGGATTCATCCTCTTCTCTATGTTCTGGTGTTAGCGAAGAGATTCCATTAAAACAAGGATTGAAACTAGGAAAAGAATGTTTTAAATTCATGTAGTCATCCAGTTAGCGAAGAGATTCCATTAAAACAAGGATTGAAACTGATTGCAATGAGATTTCTATATAAGGCTGTTCCAAAGTTAGCGAAGAGATTCCATTAAAACAAGGATTGAAACATTTCAGATTCTTGTCTATATTGAGTCTCCTTCAAATAGTTAGCGAAGAGATTCCATTAAAACAAGGATTGAAACTAAATATTATTCTCAGATGAAAACAGTTGAGCCTAGTTAGCGAAGAGATTCCATTAAAACAAGGATTGAAACATCAATATCCCACTGAGATTGGACTTGAATTTCTTTGTTAGCGAAGAGATTCCATTAAAACAAGGATTGAAACAGGGAACGACTATCATTGAACGCCCCTCTAAATGAGGTTAGCGAAGAGATTCCATTAAAACAAGGATTGAAACTAGAATTTATAACCCAGATGTTTCAGAGGAAGAGGGTTAGCGAAGAGATTCCATTAAAACAAGGATTGAAACAAAAAATTAAAATATCAAAAATTTTTTCTTATTGAAGTTAGCGAAGAGATTCCATTAAAACAAGGATTGAAACATCCAAAATATAAAAGACCTAAAATCAAATTGGAAAGTTAGCGAAGAGATTCCATTAAAACAAGGATTGAAACATGTTTAAAATTAAAGAAATATTGTTATCAACTATGTTAGCGAAGAGATTCCATTAAAACAAGGATTGAAACTAAAATCTTTAGAAAAAGATCCTAATTTCATTTTGAGTTAGCGAAGAGATTCCATTAAAACAAGGATTGAAACAATTCTTTGAATCTTTTTCCCTGGTAAGTGAAAATAGTTAGCGAAGAGATTCCATTAAAACAAGGATTGAAACTCTCCTTCATCAATTCTGAGGATTTCTGGCTATTCTCGTTAGCGAAGAGATTCCATTAAAACAAGGATTGAAACATTTATATTTATTTTCGAACATTACCTAATGATTAGTTAGCGAAGAGATTCCATTAAAACAAGGATTGAAACTTAATTTTTCTTGACTTTTTTTAATCAAAAAAATAGTTAGCGAAGAGATTCCATTAAAACAAGGATTGAAACTGATTGAGCCAATGAGGGCTGTGTCAATGCGAAACAGTTAGCGAAGAGATTCCATTAAAACAAGGATTGAAACATACAAAGATGAATCTCATCAATAGAAGAACAAATGTAGATTGTCAAGGAAAATTGACCCAGCTTTTGCATTGAATTTTGACCCACCTTATAAACTTTCTCTAACATCTTTTGTTTCCCTTTTTAATGATTTTTTCAACTTATCTTTCACTCTGTAACTTC
>JBFLYD010000014.1 GCA_040756905.1 Acidobacteriota bacterium | reverse complement strand
AGGAAAAGAAAGTCATCCTTGACTCAATCCAGCCACTCTGAGGTATAATGAAAATTCAGCGTCACTTCGCTCCGACAGGTGGCCGGTTTCAATCAGAATCAGTGGCCAGATTCATCGGAATATGCAGCTTTAATTTCTCCTGCTGTTATATCGAACGCAGGGAGATAAAAACCATGGGAAACCGTATCCACATTCCTTATCAAAATATTTACTTCTTTATCTTTCTCAACTTTGATTTTTTTTGGATACCAGTTTCCTCTTTCAGGAGCTCTTGCAAGAAGCTCTATTTCTGGGTTTGAATTGTTTTTGAACAAAATTGTTCCAAGTATAACGCCTAAGGATGCAATCAATACAAGGAAAAGTGCTATAATTTCTGAAATTAATTTTTTCATGTCTAACTCCATAAAAATAAAAAGAAGAATTGAATCATATAATTTCAAAGTCCCTTCTTTTTTGAGAAAGATTGTTTTTCTAAATTTATCTTTACTAAATCTGCCAGAGTAATCCTTTGAAAAAATGTTACGAATGATTCCTTTATTCTTGACCAGGTAAAATGGAGAGGACATGGATTTTCAGGACCATAGCAATTCTCACTCCAGAAGATACACCGGTTGAATATATCAGGGCCTTCTATTGCAGTAATAATATCTGTCAAAAAAATTTCTTCAGGAGGTTTAGATAGACTGAATCCTTTTTTTCTTCCCTTAAAAGAGGTCACAATTTCTGCGCGTGCCAGCTGGTGGAAAGTTCTTGCAAGCAGTGGCTGAGGCAAACCTTCTTCTTGAGCTATTTTCTTAACCTGGACTAGGCCTTCGTTTTGATAGTTAGCTAAAAAAATGAGCCCTCGAATCCCATATTCAGTTTCTTTACTTAATTTCAATTATTAATACTCCTTAAATCTTTAGTTGATAAAAGATTGTATTTCTTACATTTTTTAATTATAATAAAAAATATGACCATTTCAGTAATATTTTATTTTTAGTAAAATTTATTTGTCAAGAGGAAATTTTATTTTTTTGAGCTGATTTGACAAAAAAAGCTTTGTTTATTATAAGAGATGACTGTGGAAAGAAGAATGGTTTCTTTTGAAGAAGCTTTGAGCATAATATTGAGTAAAATCAATCCGTTGGAATCCAAAGAAACTGAACTTTTGAATTGCCTTGATTTAGTTCTTCAGGAAGATGTAATCAGCCCCATAGACATACCACCATTCAATAATTCTGCCATGGATGGATACGCTGTCAGAAGTGAAGACATTAAAAGGGCTTCTTTTGAAAAACCAGTAGTTTTAGAGGTGATTGAGGAGTTATGGGCAGGTAAAAAAACTAAATGTAAAATTGGGGAAAGAAAAGCAGTAAAAATTATGACAGGAGCTCCTATCCCAGAAGGAGCAGATACAGTTGTAAAAGTGGAAGATACTAAAAAAATTGTAGATAGAAAAGAATATGTAAAAATTTTTGTCTCGCAAAGCCCAGGAGAGAACATAAGATTGGCAGGAGAAAATGTTAAAAGAGGAGAGCTAATCTTGTCAAAGGGAAGGGTATTAGGTCCAGCTGAGATTGGAATGGCTGCTTCCCTTGGTCTTACTAAATTGAAAGTTATAAGAAAGCCTAAAATTGCTGTAATTGCTACGGGGAATGAATTGGTTAAGCCTGGGAAAAAACTAAAAGAATTCATGATATATGAATCAAATCTCTATGCTTTAGCTTCTTTAATAAAGAAATATTCTGGAATTCCTATAAATATGGGAATTGCACGGGATAATTTAGCCAAGATAAAAGATAAGATAAATCATGCAATCATGAAATCAGATTTAATCTTGACCTCAGCAGGGGTCTCGGTTGGAGAATATGATTTTGTAAGGGAAGCCTTAATTTCTATAAATGGAAATATTTATTTCTGGCAGGTTGCTGTCAAGCCAGGAAAACCCCTTGTCTTCGGAGAGGTTCATGGAAAGCCTCTCTTTGGACTTCCAGGAAATCCTGTTTCAAACATTACTTCATTTCTCTTATTCGTAAGACCTGCCATATTAAAAATGATGGGGAAAAAACCAGAAAATCTACCGATCGTAAAAGCAATTCTTGAAGAAGAGATAAAGAAAAAAGGAGGGAGGAGACATTTTTTGCGAGGAATCATAAGGTTTGACGGCGATAGAGCATTTGTAAAAACAACAGGACCTCAAGGATCAGGAATCTTGAAATCAATGGTTCTTGCAAATTGTTTAATCGTTATTCCCGAAGATGTTAAATTTATCCCCCATGGCGAAAAAATTGATTGTTTGCTGATTTGATTTTCCTTTTATTATTAAAAAAATTTAAAAAAAATAAGAAAAATTTCTGCAGATCGAAAATGCAACACTAAATTATATATGTAAAAGGAATATTTGGAGAAAAGAATGAACTTTTTAAAAATTCTTATAATGTTATTTGTAATTTTTACTGTTCTGTGTTTGTTCCCACAGAAATTAACTGATTTGAAGGATTATCTTCCTTTAGAAAAAGATATACCGGGGCTTCGAATCGTTGAAAAACTTAGATATTTTTATCCTAAAAATCTCTACGAATATATAAATGGAGCAGCTGAAGTTTACAATTCTTATGGGTTTAAAAAAGTTATTAACGTTGAGTATGAATTTAAGAGAAAATCCAGATATACGTTTATTGTAGATTTGTATGAGATGAAGGATGTTAATAATGCTTTTGGAATTTATAGCAATGAGAGGCCTCCGGAAGCCAATTTTATAGAGGTTGGAGCTGAGGGTTATTTTGAAGAATTTATACTAAATTTCTGGAAAGATCGATTCTACATCAAAATTCTTACTTTTGATGCGGGAGATGAATTTAAGAATGTACTTATTAAAAGCGCAAAAGTTATTGCAAATAAATTACCCGGAAAGAATGAGAATCCTCCTATAATTTCTCTTTTTCCTGAGCAGAATAAGATAAAAAATAGCGAGATATTCATTAATAAGGGAGTTTTAGGTTATTTATTTTTAAAGGAGGGTTTTATAGCAAATTATAAATACAATGGAAAGCAATTCCGAGTTTTTATTATCTTTTCAGATAATATCAAAGAAATAGAGAAGATGTTTAGTGATTATAAAAATAATTTAAGTCTCCAAGGTATTTTTGCTGAAAAAATATCCGGATTAGGAGAAGAGGCTTTCTTCAGCAGAGATCCTTATCACAGAGAGGTTTATGTAGTAAAATACAGAAAACATTTAATAGGAGTAATTGATGGCATCGATAAAGGTATAGCCTTTTCTTATCTCAGTAAAATCCTCCAAAGAATCAGAGAAAAAAAATCATAAAAATTATATGATTAAGGATGGAGGGGAAGAATGAGGTTAACTAAATATGTGTTCATTTTAATGTATTCTTTCTCCCTTTTTTCTGGATGGATCATTTTTTCCAGAAAATATGATTTTGTTATCAAGAATGGATTGATAATTGATGGCTCTGGAAATCCCTGGTTTATGGGTGATGTGGGGATTATCGATAAAGAAATAAAAAAAGTTGGTGTGATTTCCGAAAAGAAAGCAAAAAAAATTATAGATGCTAAAAACCTTATAGTTTGTCCTGGTTTTATAGATATCCATACACATGCTGATAGAGGAATACTTGAAGTGCCAACCGCTTATAATTATGTGTTACAGGGAGTTACATCAGTAATAGGCGGAAACTGTGGAGGTTCTGTTTTTCCCCTTAAAGAATTTTTTAAAAAAATAAAAAACACAGGTATATCATTAAATTTCGGATCCTTAGTGGGGCACAACACAATAAGAAAAGAGGTTATGGGACTGAAAATGGCTGACCCGACAGAAGAGGAAATGAATAAAATGATGGAGCTTTTAGAAAAAGAAATGAAATCAGGAGCTCTTGGTTTGTCTACAGGTCTGGCATATATGCCAGGAGTTTATTCAAAGACTGAGGAATTGGTAAAGCTGGGGATGGTAGTAGCAAAACACAATGGAATATATGCCTCCCACATAAGAAACCAGGGAAAATACATTGAACAGGCAATTGAAGAAGCTATACTGATAGGGGAGAAAAATAAGATTCCTGTTGAAATATCTCATGTTAAGCTTGCCGATGAAGTGGTGTGGGGTGAAATTGACAAAATTCTCAAACCAATTTTAAATGCAAGAAGAAGAGGGATCGAAGTAACAACAGACCAGTATCCTTATACAGCAACGAGCAGTGGTTTTTCCAGCAGTTTTCCATCCTGGGCTCTTGAAGGAGGAAGGGAGAAATTTATCGAGAGAATCAAAGATAATGAGAATTATAAGAGAATAAGAGATACTATTATAAATAACAGATTGACATCCCAGAGAGGAATAAACAAGCTCCAGGGGATTTACATAGTCAGTTATCCATACGACAGAGCTTTTGAGGGAAGAAATTTGGAAGAAATACTGGATATGATTGGAAAAAAGCCCACTATAGAAAATGCAGCAGATTTAATTATTGAAATTGAAAAAAACGGTGGAGCTCAGGCAATATTTTTTCAGATGGATGAAAAAGATGTGGAAGAGATTATGAAGCTTCCTTTTAACATGATCGGCTCGGATGGAGGAGTTATAAAATATGGAGAGGGATTTCCCCATCCTCGTTCGTATGGGACATTTCCAAGAATTCTCTCCAAGTACGTAAGAGAAAAAAACATGATAGAGCTTGAAGATGCAATAAGAAAGATGACATCCCTTCCAGCCCAGACATTAAGACTTGAGAAAAGAGGGATGATAAAAGAAGGATATTTTGCAGATATAGTAATATTTGATCCAGAGAGGATAAAGGACAGAGCTGATTTCAGTTCTCCCCATCGATATCCTGAAGGTATCAAATATGTATTTGTAAACGGAGAAATTGTTGCAGAGAATGGAAATCATACCCGGAAATTTCCAGGAATGATTCTTTATGGAAAAAAGGCAGATTAATTTTCATTCTATATTGAAGTATGCCTATTTTCATTTTTATCATTTAAAAAATTGAAAAATTTAAAAGCATTAAAGGGCAAGAAATTAGTAAGCTTGAAACATTTCTTTCAACACATCCATCTCCATCAGAGAGAATCGAAAATGTGAATAGAGAGATTAAAAATATCGAGAGGACTAATTTATTAAAATCTACTCTTGCATTTGAAAATGTTAAGTCTTATCTATCAAAGTTACCTCCCCCCAAAGAAAAGCAAAAAATAAAATAGAAATAAAATCATTTTTTCACTTATAATCAATTTATTTTCTCTTGATCTGAGGGTTAAATTGATTTTAAATTGTGTTTAATTTATTTTAATGTAGGAGGACAATTATGTCTAAGGATTTTTCAAGAAGGAATTTTATTAAATCAATCGCTGGTATTACAGCTGGAGTCAGTCTTTTGAACAGATCAAACATTTTTGGGTTTAATAATACAAAAAAAGAAATAGTACATTCAGGTGGTCCTTTAGCCATTTCAAGCAGAAATGGATTGAGGGCAACTGAGAAAGCTATGGAAATGTTAAAAGCTGGTGCTGATCCACTGGATGCAGTTATTGCAGGGATTAATATTATTGAAGACGATCCAGAAGATATCAGTGTTGGATATGGGGGGCTTCCAAATGAGGAAGGAGTGGTTGAGCTGGATGCATCTGTTATGCATGGTCCTACCCATAATGCTGGTGCTGTGGCTTCATTGAGAAACATTAAAAATCCATCAAAGGTTGCAAAACTTGTGATGGAAAGAACAGACCATGTTTTGCTTGTGGGAGAAGGAGCTTTAAAATTTGCAAAAGCCCATGGCTTTAAAGAAGAGAATTTGCTAACAGAAAAATCAAGAAAGATATGGCTCTACTGGAAGGAAACCCTTTCAGATAAGGATGACTGGTTTCCCCCAAAGAAACAAGAGATTGAAGAGGAAATAAGACGGTATGTGGAACATTACGGGACGATAAACTGTTTAGCTATTGACTCTAAAGGAGACATTGGAGGTGTTACCACAACAAGCGGTTTGGCTTTTAAGATACCTGGAAGGGTTGGAGATTCTCCTATAATCGGAGCCGGTCTTTATGTGGACAATGATGTGGGAGCTGCCGGTTCCACTGGAAGGGGAGAGACAAATATTTTAAATTTAGGAAGCTTTACAGTGGTGGAATATATGAGAAATGGACTATCTCCTGAAGAAGCATGTTTAAAAACACTTGAAAGAATTGCATACACATCGAAAAAACAACCCCATCTTTTAGATAGCAATGGAAGACCTAATTTTAATCTGAATTTTTATACATTGAATAAAAAAGGGGAATATGCAGGCGCTGCTATCTGGAGTGGCTCAAGCTATGTGGTTCATGATGGGAAAGAAAATAGAATAAAAGACTCAGCATATCTATTTAAAAGAAAATAAATCAATTTAAATGAGTTAAGCTTTCTCCAATTTTTATTTCTATTTTTCGCTTTCTTTCAATTTATTTTCATTATAAAGTCTTAAGAGAAAGGATTCTTTCCATTTATTTTCTGATGTATTTAATTATTTCAAAGGCAAAAAATTCGACTAACGAAAAACTTAGAAAACTCTATTAAAAGAATGCTTGAATTATAGAGAAATTAGTGATAAATAATGATGAGAATGAGTAATCTACAAAAAATTGCTCAATTGTTTGATCCCGATAACCAGAGAAGCAAATTAGAAGAAGGAAAAAAAATCAGTAAAAAGCATTTAATAAACACTCTAAATTACATTAATTTTCAAGACGGTACTATCTTTGTAAATTTTAAAAACTTGAAATATGGTAATATTATTTCACTTCAAGCCAAGCCCAAGCCATGTGTGGGAAATAACTTAGATTGTTACTGGGTTAGCAAAACAGGGCTTTCCCAAAAAATTAATTTATATAAATTTATAAATTTCATCTTAAATGACGGTATGAAATTGATTCTTGTTAAACCAGAAGTTAAAAAAATAACAGAAGAAGGTATTAGTTTTGACCTTCCTGAAATTTGTTACGAAGTTAGTTCTCGAAAGGTGAAAAGACATCCTTGCGAAGGTATTAAGGTTGAATTTATTCAGAATGGTGTAGTATTTCATGGGATTCTTCTTGAATTTAGTGCCGTCTCTTTTAGCGTAAAGGTATCAGCTGAACCACCCCAATCATTTCAATGGGTTAACCCTGAACATCCAGTTTATGTAATCTTTAAGAATGATCAGGAGACTCTTTATTCAGGGGAATGCAGGATAATCAGACAAACTTTTAATAAAAAAACAAGGATCTTTGTATTAAAACCTATAAAAAATAATATAATAAGGTTTAATCCTAAAGAAATCCGGAGTTCAAGACATAAATTAATGCCTTCGCCAAATGTATTTTTCAGGCATCCTTTTACAAATAAAATGATTACTCTTGAAGTTGATGATCTGTCTGGCTCTGGCTTTTCAGTAGAAGAATATTACGATAGTTCTGTACTTTTACCTGGGATGATTATTCCAGAACTCTACTTAGAATTTGCAAATAATTTTATGATCAGGTGCAAGGTTCAAGTTGTTTATAGTAATGTATATAAAACCGATGAGAAAAGAGCTTTTGTAAAATGTGGTATGGCAATCTTAGATATTGATATTCAGGATCAGGTTAAGATTTCAAGCTTTCTGCATCAATTAACGAATAGAAAATCCTATGTCTGTAATGTAGTGGATTTGGAGGCTCTGTGGAAGTTCTTTTTTGAGTCAGGCTTTATCTATCCTGAAAAATATACATTTATCCATGCAAGCAAGGAGAAGTTTAAAGAGACTTATATGAAGCTTTATGTTCAGAATCCGACAATAGCAAGACATTTCATCTATCAAGATAAAGGAATAATTTATAGTCATATATCCATGCTCCGTTTTTATGAAAATACATGGTTATTTCATCACCACGCAGCTAACCGGTCAGAGTTTAACAGGGCAGGTCTGGTTGTGCTAAATCAGATTGGTCGTTATGTAAATGATTTTTATCGCCTATATTCAACCAGAATGAATTTTATAATCTGTTACTTCAGACCTGACAACAAGTTTCCAAATCGTGTTTTTGGAGGCTTTACCAAATATTTAGATAACCCAAAAGGGTGTTCTCATGACATTTTTGCTTATCTCCATTTCTTAAGAGCTTTTGATCAGTTTGATCAGAAAACTTTTTCAGGAGCATGGTCATTAGAAAAAACTCAGCCTGATGACTTAGTAGAACTAAGTGGTTTTTATGAATACATATCTGGAGGCCTTATGCTTAATGCACTGGATTTAGAACCAGATATGATTGATAGTGATGAACTAAGCAAAGAATATCAAAAGCTTGGTTTTAAGAGGGAAAGGCATCTTTTTTCGTTGAAGAGAGATGGGCTTCTTAAAGCAATTTTCCTGGTAACCATTTCGGATGTTGGTTTGAACATGTCGAGCCTGACTAATTGTATACATGTTATTATCCTTGATTCGGAAGGTCTTCCTCATAATATACTCTTTTCAGGCCTCTCACAGCTATCCAAATATTATGAGCAAGATGAAATACCAATACTCCTCTATCCTGTTAAGGATATTGAAGCAAAATCCATCTCCTCTGACAAAATATATAATCTTTGGGTCTTGAATGTTCCAGTAGCAGGAGAGCATTACTTAAAATATATGGAAGATTTAATCACTCACAATAAATTAGAATAAAATTGAGATATAGTATGTTATTTAGAAGGTGCTTATATGGAATCATTGAAGAGAGATAATCAACCTTTATACAACAGTAGAATAATAAATACATTTATCAAGCTTATTAAAATAAAATATAGTTATGCAAATGTTTCTGAATTGTTAAATTATGCAAAGATAGAGCCTTATCAGGTTGAAGATGAAGGACATTGGTTTACACAAGAACAAGTCGACCTATTCTATGAAAGGCTGGTAAAACTGACTCGAAACGAAAACATCGCAAGAGAAGCAGGCAGGTACTCAGCATCGCCAGATGCAATAGGGGTAATGAGACAGTATATCCTAGGTTTACTCGGCCCATTAAAAGTCTATGAGATAGTAAGAAAAGTTGCCTCTAATTTCACTAAATCATCAGTTTATGAATCAAAGAAGATAAGTTCCAACAAGATTGAAATAACTGTTACACCTTACGAGGGAGTTAACGAGAAACCCTTTCAGTGTGAAAATAGAATCGGATATTTTGAAGCCATTGCTTTGGGATTTAGCTCTCGGTTGCCGAGGATAGAACATCCTGAGTGTCTCTTCAAAGGAGGAAAGGTATGCCGTTACATTGTTTCTTGGAAAGAATCACAGGCTGTTTTCTGGAAAAAAATGAGAAATTATGCAGCTTTATTTTTCTCTGCAGTCTGCTTCGGTTTTTATTCCATGTATTCAGAGGTTGCACTTTTCGTGGCTTTACCAGTTTCGATTTATCTCATTTTACTATTGACCCTGTACGCTAAAAATATAGAAAAAAGGGAATTAAATGCTGCCATAAACAACATTAGAGATTCGACTGATAAACTTTTGGACCAGATTAATGTAAATTACAATAGTGCTCTTTTGATAAATGAGATAGGGCTTGCCCTTAGCAAGGATATAAACATTGATAGTATTTTATGGAAAGTTATACAAATATTAGAAAAACGGCTCGATTATGACCGGGGAATGATTCTTTTAGCAAATAAAGATAAGACAAGACTCGAGTTCAGAGCAGGCTTTGGATACACTGATGATCAATTGAATATCTTGGAAAATGCCAGTTTCCATTTAGATAGACCTGAATCAAGAGGAGTATTTGTTGTCTCTTTCCGTGAACAGAAACCTTTTTTGATAAATAACATAGATGAGATAGAAGAAGACCTTTCACCTCGTAGTGTTGAATTTGCAAAGAAAATGGGTGCAAGGTCTTTTATCTGCTGTCCCATAACCTCCGAGGAAGAGTCATTGGGAATCCTTGCAGTAGATAATATAAAAACGAAAAGACCATTGCTTCAGACCGATATGAATTTGCTCATGGGTATAGCACCTGAAATCGGGATAAGCATTCGTAATGCTATGCTTATGGAGGCTAAGGAGCGTCAATTTAACTCAATATTACAGACTTTAGCAGCAAGCATCGATGCCCGTGATCCACTGACTGCAGGACATTCTGAAAAGGTTACTGAATATGCTGTAGGAATATGTTATGAGATGGGTATGTCAAAGGATTACTGTGAAGTAATTCGAGTAGCTTCATTATTACATGACTATGGCAAAATAGGTATAAGGGATGATATCTTGAAAAAAAAGGGTAAGCTCAACATCGAAGAATATGAAGAAATAAAAAGTCATGTGGAAAAAACCAAAAACATATTGGAAAAGATAGAATTTGAAGGAATTTATAAAAAGATTCCTGAGATTGCAGGGGCTCATCACGAAAAAGCTAATGGAAGTGGCTACCCAAAAAATCTTAAAGGAGAAGAGATTCCCCTGGGAGCCAGAATAATAGCTGTGGCTGACTTTTTTGAAGCTGTAACATCAAAACGTCACTACCGGGTTGCAATGCCCATTGATAAAGCATTTAAACTTCTCAAAGAAAACAGTAGTGTGCACTTTGATAAAGAGGTTGTTGAGGCATTTATCAGGTACTATAATAAAGAATATAATAATAGAATTACCTACTCAGTTAGTCTTAAGAAATAAAATCAGATGGCAGGCTTACGACCCCGACAACAGATGATTGGAGTGTAAGTGAATCGTCCAGGGTTATAAAAATATCTTTTAAATTCCTCGAGGAACTCTTCGAATCCTCCTTTAAATTTTCCAGGTTGAAAATTTATCTTTTTTGAGATAACTTCAATCTTCTTCATCCAGTTAAAGGCATCTCTTTCTTTCAATTTACCGAATATAAGATTATGAGCTCTTACGTCCACATCTATATCCTGGTAACCAAGGTTATAGAGGTAAGAATAGAGTTTTCTTCCTGCATACGGGTCGAAATCTGCCTTTTTCTCTAAATTTTTTATTGCATCAGTGAGGGTTTTTTCTAACTTTTTCGAAAGACCGAAATGAGTCAAACAGTTGTAGTCCAAATCGATGAGGCACAAGATACCATCTGGTTTTACAATGTTGGATATGTTCTTGACTATATGAAAACTTTCGGATAAGTGATATTCAAGGACAAAACGCACCCAGATGAAATCAAACATTCCAAGGTCTTTAAGGGGCTTCCGTATATCTATACGTATAAATTCTATTCCTTTAAGGCCATAGTGCTTTTTTGCATATTCAATTCTTTTTTCTGAAAAATCCACTCCTACTGCTCTCCCGCGGGGTTGAACCAGTTTATGCAGCGTAAATGTAGTTTTTCCTGAGCCACAGCAGATATCAGCGACACGCATACCTGGTTTTATGCCAGCCCAGAGAGCCTGTTTTTCAACAGCTTCGCTATCTGTTTTTATATCCAGACGGAAAGCTTCTTCCTCGCTTTCCATCAGGTATTCAATTTCTTCCACGATTATATCTCCAGATTGTTAAAGCTCAATTGGCTTTTAAATTTTCTTGGATATTTTCCGTAATAATGGGAATTAATCCAATTCCTTTTAAGGGCTTGGTTAAATTTGTAGATAGTATAGAAGTTAGAAATGTTTTTTAGTTTATAAAGGGATTTAAGGAGTCGGAATTGGTATGTGGGGAAGGAATAAATACGGTCTTTTATATAATTGTTTCCGATATATATAGTATCTATATCCACTCCTTGCGGCTGATGAACCATATAAGAGAAGCGGTATTTATCCCAATCATGAGGGAAATCTTTGTAGATTAACCGTTCCTCTTTTTGTATTTGCTCCATTAAATTGGTGCCAGGAAGGGGAGTAAGTACAGTAATCTGGACGCTACTGATGCCAGAATTAACCAAGAAATCCGCCAATTCTTTATAGTATTGAGGGGACTCATAGTCATTGCCGATGATAAATGCACCCAACACTCCAATTCCATATTTATGTAATGTATCTACTACTTTTTTATAGTTTTCTACACCAGTTTTCAGGTTAATCCCTTTTTTCATTTTGTTAAGTATTGTCTTGTTAATAGTTTCAAATCCAATGAATACAAATATACAGCCACTCTCAGCTGCTAATTTGATCACTAGTTCATCGTCAGCTACATTAATTGAAGCCTGCATCCACCACTTTTTTCTTATCCCACGATTTATCATACCTTCAAATAATTCGATTGCCCTTTTTTTACTCTCCTGGCTATAGCCAATAAGATTATCATCCACGAATACTATATGTTCATCTTTTATTTCTTCGAGCTCATCCAGGATGTCTCTAGTTTTACGTTGACGGAACTCTTTACCCAGATATTTGGAAACCGAGCAGAAATTACAATTAAACGGACAGCCACGAGAAGTTTGGACAGATTGCCAATAATATTTAGGGTCAAGCAAATCACGACGAGGAGTGATTTTGAATTGAGTCAAATCAACTTGAGGGCCTATATATTTGGGTAACAGCGTGTTATTCTCAAAATCCTGAATTACCCTTTCCCAGATACGCTCTCCCTCGCCAACCACAACTGCATCAGCATACTGCAAGGCTTCCTCTGGAATCATAGATGCATGAATTCCTCCCATGATTACTTTGATTTTCCGCTCCCGGTAAATCCGGGCAATTTCATAAGCTCTGTTGATATTACTGGTAAAGGCAGTAATGCCTACTAAATCTGCTTCCTCAAACTCAAATTTATTAAAATTCTCATCCACTATTTCGACATCCCAGGTAGAAGGAGTTACTGCAGCTATGTAGGCCAAGTTTAATGGTGGTAATGTGGAGAGTTTGCTTAATAGATAACCAGTTCTTTGTCCTACTGGGTTTATTAATAAAAGTTTTTTCACTATATAAAATTCCTTAATCCGCTATTATAGACAAAATAATTCTGTTTTACAAAGCAATTAAATTTTTTCTTTTATTTTTATTCTCTAAATATGGTGTATTGTCCATCCTTTTTCCTCTAGAATCTTTATGATGAATCTACGATGGCAGCGCATGTAATACCCCTCAGCGCACATAAAAGCTGTTCTTTTTTCAGCAGCAATCTGTTCAAGCATTTCAATTCCTTTTTTAAATTCAGAAGTTTCTGTCCACTTTTCATATCCTCCTTTTCTGAACCCGCCAAGCTCATTTCCAAGCCAGAGATAATCAATTCTCCTTTCTGAAAGAAAATTTTTCAGTGAGTCTTTAAAAAAATGGGGAAATTTTTTTGACCCAGGAAATCTCCTTATATCTACAAGGAGCTGAATATTATTTTTAATAAGTTTTCTAATAAAATCTTCAATCGTTAAGGTCGAATGCCCTATATCCCAGATTTCCACTATTCTGAAATTTCTTCTAATTCTAGTGTTCTTCTGCGGTAAAATTTCTATAGAGTTCATTCATTTTGCTTTTATCCATCTTAGGATTTCTTTAAAATTTGGCCTTTTCCCATACATCAATATTCCGGTTCTGAATATCTTTGCAGAAACCCATGTAGTGAAAAGAGTAGCGATCATCAAAAGAACAATTGAAATAAAAATCTGAATACCAGGAGGAGGTGTAAATGTAATTCTCATGAACATAAGAGTGGGAGTGAACAGTGGAAAAAGGGAAAAGAGCGTTGCAAGCATGGTGTTTGGATTCTGGGCTACTGCGATTCCTAAGATAAAAGGAATTATTAAAAAGTAAGTTATCGGAGCCATGAGTTGTTGGGCTTCATGGAGAGTTCCTGAGATGGCACCAATAGCGGCAAACATTGTTGAATAGAGGAAGTATCCAAGCAGGAAGAAAATTGTGAAATAAATCATCGTGGAGAAATCAAGGAAACCAACCTGCATCCCTTTCATTAAAAATGAACTTCCTCCTAAAAGATAGATGGCAACGCTTATCCAGATTAAAAGCTGAGTTATACCGGCAGCGCCAATTCCTATGATTTTACCAGCCATAAGCTGGAATGAACTGACAGAAGATAGCATTATTTCAATTATTCTGTTGTTTTTTTCCTCCAGAACTCCGTTCATTATTACCTGACCGTATCCCAATATCATTGTGAGAAGAATTGTTATGAAGAATATGGAGCCGAGGTATTCTGACATAAAACCGGATTTCTTTTCTTCTCCTTTTGCAATTTTTACAGTTTTCATACTAACTTTTCTTATCAATAATCTCACTTTTTCAGGGTTCATTCCCTCAGAGAGAAGAGTTTTTTCTGAGATGATGTTTGAGAGTTTATCTTCAATTTCGTTTATTGTTTTGAGGTCTGATACATTTTTTGCATAGAATTCTGCATATCTTTTAATAATTATATCTTCAGGAAGTATTATGAAGGCAAATATTTCATCTTTTTCAACCAATTTTTTTAAATTTTCTTTCGTACTCTCTTTGTTTTCAGAGTCAATTTTTTCAAGTTTATAGGCAGGAGAACTATCTTTTAGCCTTCTATCAAGCTTTAACTTTAAATCAGAAAAGATTTGTTTTGAATTATCTATTATAAAAATATTTTTCTGTTTTTCCTCAGAAATTTTCGCCACATAAGTTGGAAGGTAGATAAGAGCGCCCATGATTAAAGGGGTTAATACAGTGCTGATGAGGAAGGTCTTTCTTTTAACAATCTTAAGGTACTCTCTTTTTATTATATGAAAAAGCTTTTTCATTGGTTTTCTCCTTTTACCACCTTTATGAATATATTATTTAATGATGGCTCAACAATATCGAACTTTCTCAAATTTACTGTATCCATAGATTTCCTTAGAATGAAATTGACATCAGCTTTTTCATCCAGTTCAAGTTCAACCCATTTTCCAAAATCGTAATATCTTCTAACACCCGGGAGAGTTTTGAGGGAATTTCCATCTCCTTCAAATTCAAGAACAAGAATATTTTTCCCGAACATGGCTTTTATGTCTGATAATTTTCCATCGATCATCTTCTTTCCTTTATTTATTAGAGTAACATAATCGCATAGCTTTTCTGCATGTTCCATCAGATGGGTTGAAAAAAGGATTGTTTTACCTCCTCTCTTTAGGTCAAGCATAATATCTTTAAGAACTTCAGTGTTAATCGGATCTAGTCCAGCAAAGGGCTCATCAAGAATTATAATTTCAGGCTCATGAATCAATGTAATAATAAACTGAAGTTTCTGCTGCATTCCTTTTGAGAGTTCTTCCACTTTATTTTCTTTCCATGAAAGAAGTTCAACTTTAGCGAGCCAGTACTCGGAGTTCTTTAAAGCTTTTGAGTAATTTATTCCCTTCAACTGGGCAAAGTATATGAGGAGTTCTTTGACCTTCATTTTTGGGTATAGTCCTCTTTCTTCCGGAAGGTATCCTATTGCATTCTTCATTTCTTCGTTCATGGATTCTCCCATTATTTTTATTTCGCCCTCGTCAGGAGATATGATGTTAAGTATCATTCTTATCGTTGTGGTTTTTCCAGCTCCATTAGGACCGAGAATTCCATATACTGAGCCTTTTGGTATCTGAAGAGAAATGTTTGAAACTGCCTGAAGGTCTCCGAACCTTTTGGAAACGTTTGAAATTTCGATGCTCATTCCATTTTCCTGCATTTATCCTCCATCTTTAAATTATACGAAAATTTCCCTTCCAAGTTAAATATAATTATTATTAAAGTGGGCTTTATTTTTATATCTTTTTTTCAATTATCATTTATAAGCTTTGTTATTTTTAGGCGCATGACATCAAAATGGGTTCCAGGCCAGTATGTTTTTCCACATTCAGGACATACAGCAAATTCATCGAAAGTTTCATAGGGAAAAGGAGGAACGAGGTTTTTTGCTGAAGATTTCTCTATTATTTTAAGAGGATAATTACAATTTAGACATCTTGAGAAAGGAGAGATTTTATCCCACAGATTATAATTATCAATTACTTCCTTTGCCTGCTCCTCCCATTGGTCTGATTTTACTAAAAAAGCCCTTGATTTTTTTGCAATGTTGAAAAGATTTCTATCCCTTGTCAGAATAATTCTTCCTTCATTAAGACACAATTTTAATATTTCTTCATCGTTTGCTGTTTTAAAATAAACAACATCAAATCCAAGTATTCTCATCCATTTTGCAAGCTTTCCAAGCATGCAGTCAACAACAAATTTAATTTGTTCTTTCTCTCCCACAACAATAAATATTATTGAAAAAACAAAATCCAATCAATAAAAAATAAAGAAAAATATTAAATTAATTTCTCCTGCAACAATGTTTTTAGCACTTACAAAAAAATAATTTATAATATGTCTTTAAGGAGGAAAAATGGAGATAAAAACAGTAAGAATTCAAAAACCGGATGATATGAATTTTATCTTAGGTCAATCGCATTTTATAAAAACCGTTGAAGACCTTTATGAAATACTTGTATCTTCAATGCCTGGAATAAGATTTGGAATTGCTTTTGCAGAATCCTCAGGGCCCTGTCTTATAAGAATTGCCGGGAATGACGATGAACTAATTGAACTCGCAAAAACGAACTGTTTGAATATAGGATGCGGACACGCTTTCATCATATTTTTAAAAAATGCCTTTCCGATTAATGTTTTGAATGCTGTAAAAAACTGTCAGGAAGTCTGTAATATCTATTGTGCCACTGCAAACCCAGTGGGAGTGATAATTGCTGAAACTGAAGAGGGTAGGGGAATACTGGGCGTTATAGATGGGCAAAAATCGAAAGGAATTGAGTCAGAGGAAGATATTAATAAAAGAAAAGAATTTCTTCGAAAGATTGGCTATAAATCATAGAAAAAAGGAGAGGCTACTTTTCCTTTGGCTTAAAAATCATTAATTTGACTGAACGAATTTCAGTTCCTGAAAGAAGTCTTTTGATGTTATTTCTATGCGTAAAAAGAATAAAAAATGGGATAAAGAAGCTGAAGACAAGAAATGTCGAATCTACAGGTTTCCCCATGAGATAAAGAGTCGTTGTAAGAATGGGAAAAGAGATAGAAGCTCCAATCGAACTCAAAGAAACATAACCTGTAAGAACTAAAATCGAAAAAAATATTAAACCGCAAAATGGAATTATTAACGGAAAAAGAGATATGAGTATTCCAGCACCAGTGGCAATGCCTTTTCCACCTCTAAACCCGGCAAAGATTGTAAAGCTATGTCCCAGAACAGCAGAAAATCCTGCTAATATTTGAATTGGGACTAAATAGGTAGAGGGAATTTGATTCAAAGCAATTTTTGAGAACCAATGGGTTGCAGCAAACCCTTTGAAAACATCAATTACTAAGACTGCAATTCCTGCTTTCCAACCTAAAACTCTAAAGGTGTTTGCTCCACCTGGATTTCCACTTCCATAATTTCTTATGTCAATACTTCTTAAAAGCTTTCCCATTATAATACTTGTCGGGAAAGAGCCTGCAAGATAACTTGTTATTGCTACAAGAAGGATAAACATTATTTCATTCATTTATTTTCGTTTTTTGTTTTTCATTTTCCATAATTTATACCAATGCTTAGATCTGATGTCAAATATTTTTAATAGCTGTTTAGATTATATAAGTTTCCTTTGATAAGAACTTTATCTCTCAAAATAAATTCATATTTATTTTGAGAGATCACTTCCTTTTTCTTCCGTGTTTCTGATAGATTTTCATTGTATTTATACTGTTCCTGAGTTTTTAATTTTAAGTATATCAAGTCATAACTGCATTAGAAATAATAATAAAATTAAATTTAAAATATTTAATTAAATGGTATATGATTTATTTTTAATATGATTCTAAAAAGGAGGAATATATGAAAAGAAACAGGTTCATATTTTTTCTTTCTCTCCTTATTTTTACCATTATATCCTTCATATTTGCTGATGAAGGAATGTGGTTATTCAACAAACCTCCGACTGATTATCTCAAGAAAAAATATGGGTTTGAAATTACATCCGAATGGCTGAAACATGTCCAGCTTTCCTCCATTCGCTTTGGAGGAGCCTCTGCTTCTTTTGTCTCTCCAGATGGGGTTGTTCTTACTAACCATCATGTTGGCTCTGGTGCAATTCAGAATCTAAGCACAAAAGATAGAGATTTGATGAAGACAGGTTTCTATGCAAAGACAAAAGCAGAAGAGCTTAAATGCCCAGGAGTAGAAATACATGTTCTGATGGAAATTGAGGATGTGACTGATTTAGTAAACAGCGTAGTAACTCCTCAGATGACATCTTCGGAGGCAAATGAAGCCCAGCAGAAAAAGATTGCTTCGATTGAAAAAGAATGCTCTGAAAAAACAGGTCTTTTCTGCCAGGTAATAAACCTTTACTCCGGTGGTATGTTTCATCTTTATAAGTTTAAGCGTTACACAGATGTGCGTCTTGTTTTTGCACCAGAATTTCCAATTGCCTTTTTTGGAGGAGACCCTGATAATTTTACATACCCTCGATATGATTTGGATGTTTGCTTCTTCAGGGTTTATGAGAATGATAAACCGATAAAATCACCTGATTATCTTAAATGGTCCACAGAAGGGGTGAAAGAAGGAGAGCTTGTTTTTGCTTCAGGTAACCCTGGTTCCACTGGCCGCTTACTCACAATGACTCAACTTAAATATCTTCGTGATTTTAGTTATCCATATTCAATTGCAAACCTGAAACGTCAGAGAGCTCTCTTAACTGAGTTCAGCAAAAAGAGTGAAGAACATGCCCGTATTGCTCAGAGAAGTTTATTCGGAGTTGAAAATAGTTTAAAGGCTATAACTGGTTATCAGTCTGGACTCCTTGATGAAAAAATCATGGAAAAGAAACAGAAGGAAGAAAAAGCCTTTAGAGAAGAAATCAATAAAGACTCTGAAATGCAAAAAGAATTTGGTAAAGCCTGGGACGAGATTGAGAAAGCCCAGAAAAGCCTTGTTACATTTTACAAGTCCCTTTCATTGTTAGAACGGGCAGGAGGATTCCGCACAACATATTTTCGAATTGCAAAAACCCTCGTTCGAATAGCAATGGAAAAACCGAAGCCAAATGAGGAAAGGCTAAGAGAATTTAGAGAATCAAACCTTCCTTCAATTACAAGAAGTATCCTATCCCAAGCTCCCATATACGATGAACTTGAAGTTGTAACTCTAACGAATTCGTTGGCTCAACTGAAAGAGGAATGTACTGAGTATCCAGAGTTGACAGAAAAGATTTTCAAAGGTCGTTCAGCAGAAGAAGTTGCAAATGAATTGATCAAAGGAACTAAGCTGAAAGATGTAGAAGAAAGAAAGAAATACATCGATGGAGGTATTGAAGCTGTAAATAAATCAGAGGATCCGATGATAAAACTTGCTTTATTGATTGACCCTGTTTCAAGAGAATTACGCGATAGATATGAAAAGGAAGTTGAGAGTGTTGAGACAAAGAACGGTGCATTGATTGCAAAAGCAATGTTTAAACTTAGAGGGACTTCAATTCCTCCTGATGCAACTGGAACTTTGAGATTAAGCTTCGGACCAGTTAAGAGCTATGTCGAAGATGGAAAGAAAATTCATTTTCAAACAACATACAGAGGATTATATGAATGGGCTGATAAGCATGGAAATAAACCTCCATGGGAATTGCCAAAAAGTTTCATTGAGAAAAAATCTGCATTAAACCTTGATGTGCCTTTAAATTTTGTATCAACTCTGGATTCAATTGGGGGGAATTCAGGAAGTCCTGTGATAAATACAAAAGCTGAGCTTGTTGGAGTGCTTTTTGATGGAAACATTCAATCACTGCCAAATCGCTTTGTATACACAGATGAAATTGCCCGTTCTGTAATGGTTCATTCTCAGGGAATTATCGAAGCCCTTATCAAAGTGTATGGTGCTTTTGAGTTAGTTGATGAGATTATAGGGAAAAAATAAAATTCATGGTGGACGGTAGGGGATTTGAACCCCCGACCTTCCCGTTGCGACCGGGACGCTCTCCCTCTGAGCTAACCGCCCTTACTCAGAAATTAAATTAAATTTCTTTTAAAGTCAATCATTCCAATCCTTAAATAATGAAAAATGAATATTTATAGAAGTATTAGAAGACAGGAATTTAAAAAGAAAGCTTCCAAATTTTTTATTGCAAATCACAAAAATTAATGTTGAAATTGTGAATATAAATCACAAACTTTAATAAAAAGTATGTGATTAGCAGAAATCAAAAGGGAACTTGAAAGTAAGAGAGTTAATTCAGGTATCCTATCATGTGGAAGATTTTAAAACAAAGGAGAGAGAAATAAGATCTTTAATTAAGGCAAGTCAGGAATTAAAATGCACTAACCTTTTGGTTATAGCAGATGATTAATGAGGGAGTGGAACTCCATCAGGGGAAAAAAATAAAATTTATTCCATTGTTGAAGTGGTTGTTAAAAGTATAAAAAGAATAAGCTTCCCTCTATGGCCAACTAACAACATATAGTACCAAACCCATTTTCTCCCGTTTCTTAAATGCTGAAAAAAGTACAAAGAATCCACCAATCACAACAGGTAATGCAAATCCAGCAGCTAATCTTTCAATAGCTAATATGTAATTTGCTGCCTTTGAACTTGTCTCAACAAAATCAGACCAAGATTGTCCAGTAAATCCAGGAAACGATCCAAATACTTTTTTGGGTTTAAATATATTTCTCTTCCATTATCATTTTTCTTAGTTGCGATATGGAAACCCATTAAATTAGGATCTTTATTATAAAAATTTCTAATATCATAAAAGTGAACTTCTTTTTTATAATTTTTTTGATATTTCTTTAATCAATTTGTCTAATTTTTGACTTACTCCAAATATTTTTCCATTTTTCACTATAATTCTTCTTTTCACTTTCATCGTAGGGATTCTTTCCTTTTTCATTTTAAATTCTTTTTAATATATTTTAGAAGATCTAGCCTTCTCTATTAACAATTTATGTTTTTAGTTTATCATGTTAATAATATCATATAAAATTATTTAGTTGAGTGAATCGTAAGCGTGAGAAAGTATTTTAGATGGCTTGATAATAATGTTCATTTATTATATATTGTTCACTATTTAGTGAACAATATAAGGAAGGTAAACATTATGGAAAGAAATCAAAAAATGAAAAATATTTTTGGTGACAAAGCTACCCTTATAGCGAGAAAAATGCTTAAAGACCCAAAAAGAGAATGGGTGGTACGGGATTTTACAGGTTCTGAAGGTGTAAGTTTAGGAATGGCTCAAGCAATCCTTGAAGCAATGGCAAAAAAGGGATATGTGGAAAGAGTCAAAAAGGGACCTGAGAGCTACACGCTTCTTACCAATAAAGATATGCTTATTGCCGACTGGTTAAAAGATTATCAGTTCGACTTAAACACAATTGATTCTTACTATAGTCCAGATAAAGATATCCTCAAGAAAATTAAAAATCTTTTAAAAGAAGGTCAATATGCCCTAACGCTACATACAGGTGCTAATCTTATCACCTCTTTTGTAAAGACAGAAGAGATATTTATTTATCTTAAACTTGCGAATTGGGATAAGGATATTCTGGCTTTGAGGCAGAAATTGGAGTTAAAAGAACTGGTAAGGGGTGGTAACATTCATGTAATTCAGCCCTATTATAAAACCAGCGTATTCTTTAATAGGCAAAAAATAAAAGGATTTATAGTAGTTTCCAACCTGCAACTTTATCTTGACCTGTATAACTTCCAGCCGCGTGGAAGAGAACATGCTGAGTATCTTAAGAAGCTTTTAGAAGAGAAAGGAAAACATTTTGACTGAACTTGAATACATTGAGTCAAAATTTTTTGAAGTCTTGACAGACCTTAAGGATTATCTTGATGACTTAACCTTGGTTGGCGGATGGATACCTTATGTGTATTCCCGTTTTTTGTGGAATAATCTTTCCATAAGACCAGTGACCACCACTGACATTGATTTTGGTATAGGGATAAACAAGCCAAAGGTTTATCCGCGGACGATTTTTGAGTTGCTTTCTTCCTTGAATTACAAAGAACGCCACCCTCAAATGGATAGACTGTATCCGGTAATTTTGTATAAAGAGGGAAAGATACGTATAGATTTTATCGCTCCTAAAGAAATAGAAGAAGAAATTATAGAAAAATTAGTTGGCAGACAGATTGATATCAATAAAATTGATAAATTTGATTTTCTTCTTAAACACCAAATCGCTCTTAATATTAAAGATAAAAAGAGGAAACTGAGCTACAAAATCAATTGCCCTAAGCCATCAGCTTTTTTATATCATAAGGCAGCCACATTTATTGATAGAGAAGATAAACAAAAACAGGCTAAGGATTTGCACTATATGTATTTCATATTGAGATATGCACCAGACCGGGAGATTATTCTTAAGGAAGTTGAGCTATATAAGAAAGAAGGTTATTTCAAAGAAATACCGCGAAATCTTAGCAAATATTTTGAAAGAAAGACAAGCCAAGGCTGCCTTATGGTAGAGAAAGAAAACGGCCCAGATGAATATATAGACGATTTAAGGAAAGATATATTTGAAAGATTTAGTAAATTGCGCGAAGTAATATGAAACAAGAAAAATATTCGATAAGCAAATTAAGTTAAATGATATGACCAAAAGATATATACAACAAACGTTCAGCCAGCTTTCCTCATGTTTAAAGAAAGGATTTCAGGTTTGACATTTGATTTTAATGCAGCAGGAGAATGGAAAGTTTTCAATTCTCTCGTTACTTTCGTAGTTGTAATGAAAAACCCGGACTTAAAAGAACTTTAAATACCATAGATTTAATAACTAAGTTTCAATAGGGATGTTTACATCCAACCTTAATAATGAGTCCTTGCTTCTTGGAGATTTACCCTACATTTTTCCAAAAAATATAAATTGTAGGGCAAATGTTATTTTAGGGAATCCTTCAAATATTCTTAATAATAAAAAAATTCACTTCACATAGGGTAAAAGAACTAACTTTACTTTGCTTAATGACTAATAATAAGTTTTAAATTTCCATTACTACACAGGTTGTTGTTCTTACAATACCTTCAACCGATTGTATTTCATTTGCTATTGTCTTTCCCAGCGAATTCAAATCTTCTTTCTCCACAAAAGCAATTACATCAAATGGGCCTGTGACACTAAAAGCACTTTTTACACCATCTATCTCTAAAATTTTCTTAGCAATATTTCCTGACTTTAAAGGCATTGCCTCAATCAGTACATATGCACATACACTCATTTTTTACCTCCATTTAAATTATAATGAAAAAATTTATTTCTGCAAATTAATTGAATTTATATTTTTGTTTCGTTTCAAGAATTTCTATTCGCTTGATTGAGGGTGTGATATAATTTAATAAAATGGAGATATGGATTCTTGAAGAGGTTTACAACATAATAAAGTTTCATACGGAAGAGTTCAAAGGAAGAAATATATTCGGAGCACTTTTAGGTCATAAAAGGGGAAGGGTTTTTATAGTGGAAAAGGCTTTAAGAGTTGAGGAAAAATTTTTACAGAATGAGAAAAAATACTTTAAGAAAAAAGAAGAGATTGAAAGATTATTTGACAGAAAATTAGTCGGTTATTTTTATATTTCCAAAGCTGATTTTCCTCAGCGATGGATAAAAATAAACACTGCAGGAGATATTTTAGTCAGAGTCGACTCAGAGAAAGATGAATCAATTTTTGGATATTTATTTGAATTCGATGAGAATGAAAACAAAATGGAAGTAAAAAATGTTTTTATTAAGATAATTAAAAAACAGGAGGAAGTTATTGAATGAATTGAATACTAAAAAGAAAAAGTTTTTATTAAACTTAGCAAGAAAAGCAATAGAGGAATATCTCAAAAAAGGAAACACTATTTCTCCGGAAATCAAAGAAAATTGGCTTAAAGAGAAGAAAGGAGCGTTTGTTACATTGAAGGTCGGAGGAAACCTTAGGGGGTGTATAGGATATCCACTTCCATATAAATCTCTTTATGAAACAATAATAGATGTAGCAATTTCAGCAGCAACCTCTGATTTCAGATTCGAGCCTTTGTCAGTTGAGGAACTGGATGAAACTGAAATAGAAATTACAATCCTATCTATACCGAAAGAGATAAAATCATACGATGAGATTGAAATCGGAAAACATGGGATAATAGTCTCAAAAGGAGCTTTCCAGGGACTTCTTCTACCTCAGGTTCCAGTAGAATACAACTGGGATCTTGAAACTTATTTGACTCACGGTTGCATGAAAGCAGGTTTAAAGGGTGATGAATGGAAAAGAGGAATTAAGGTTGAAATTTTCTCAGGAGAGGTATTTTCCGATAGAGAAATTAAGTAATTTTCTTTAAAAATAAAACTTTAAATTTTTCTCCCATAAACTCAGGGTTTAGAAGAACTTTTAGTTGATTGATTTTTGAAATATCATTATTTATTTTGAAGTCCAATATCCTATTTTCGAGGAGAAATTTCTCCTGAGTCCATAAAAATATCTTTTTTAGTCTTATTTCTTCCCCTCCCTTTATAAGAGTGGAGAAATCCACATCTGAAGTGATATCTTTATTTCCTAAATCATCAAATAAATCATCAGATATTCTGTGTCTTTTAAATGACCTGGAAGTTTTTCTAAGAAAATTTTTATTTTCCCTTTCTTCTCCGTAATCAATTGTTAACATGTAGCCTTTATTAAGTGCTCTTCCAAGTATTTTTATCCAATTATAAGCTTGAATATTTATCTCTGTTTCCTCGAATTTTTTGGAGTCTAAATGGAAATTTTTGATGAATTCAGTGGCTTCGGAAGTTGGATTATCAATAATCTCAAAGAGTTTTCCATTTTTTTCACCAATGAAGATTTCATAAATTTTTCCATCTTTCTTCAATATCCTTTTAAAAGGAAGGGCGTCAAAAAATTCATTGGAAATTATCCACCCATTTATGGATTTTTCTTTTAAGTCAGATTCTTTTATGTATTTTATTCTTTTATTAAAAAGCAAAGGTTTAAGTTCAAGGAATAGAAATTCAATCTTCTTCGAAAGAGTTGGATTATTTTCATCGAAATATTCAATCAGGCCGTTCATTAAATAACCCTTTCCTCCTCCTATCTCCAAAATCTGGATTTTTTCATCCTGCAGGAATTTTTCATTATTCCTCTCAATAAATTTTGCAATCGTAAGGGAAAAAAGGCTTGAAACCGATGGTGAAGTGAAAAAATCTCCCTTTTTCCCTATTTCTCTTTTGATCATATAATAACCATATTGAGGATGATAAAGGGCAACTTCCATGAATTCATCGAAAGGAATCTTCCCTTTTTTCTTTATTCTTTCTATTAAAATATTTTTAAGCATTTCTACTTCTTTACCCTTTCGTTTAATGCTCTCGCATTTTTTAAAAACAAAATTAATCAAATAAACTAAATAAATGCTTCAATTTTTTTTATGTCCACATTTTTAAGAAAAAAATTTTTAACATTTTCAAAATATTCATCGCTGAGATATTTTGCAAGTCCGTATTTTTTATAAATCGATGTCACTTTATTGCAATAATTCATCCTGTCTAAATAAATAAAATCTACTTTATCGATTATCATATTTAAAAGATTTTCAGGGTTCATCGGAAGGATAGGGCCTACAAAGCAGAAAGTTCTTATCCCGTTTTTGTGTAATATTTCTATTGTATTTACTCTTTCTGAAATCGAAGAAGAGCGAGGCTCAAAGATTTTTTTTATGTATTCATTGTCAGTTGTGATTGTAAGCCCCACGCATAGGTCATTAAATTTTTTAAGAATTTCTATATCTCTCAAAATCAGGGAAGATTTTGTGAGAATCTCAACTGGAAATTGATAGATTAAGAGAATTTCAAGAATCCTTTTTGTTATTTCATATTTTTTTTCGATAGGCTGATATGGGTCTGTCACAGAACTAATCATTATCAATCCTTTCCTCATACTTTTAATTTCTTTTTCAAGAAGCTCAGGCGAATTAATTTTTATGTCTACAAATTCTCCCCAGTTTTCTGTGTGGAATGTGTATTTTTTCATAAACTCGGCATAACAGTATTTGCAACCATGAAAACATCCGATGTAAGGGTTAATGCAGTAGTCGACCCCTTCTATTTTAGATCTGTTCAATATTTTCTTTGAGTTAGTTTCTTTTATTTTCATTAATGTAATACAAACGCACAAATATTTGTTACATTCTATTTTTACCCCTCACCCCGCATCAAGTACGGGGCAAGCTTTAATCCTCTCCCCTTAGGGGGAGAGGGGAGGGTGAGGGGCAGAAATGTATTAAAATTAGATACATTCTCATTAGATTTAAATTTTATTTATAATTTCAATTGCTTTTTTTACAATTTCTTTCTCATTTTTATAGCTCATAAAATTAAAGATTTCACCTGTAGAAAACCATTTTACATCTATAACTTCCCAGTCATGATTTTTTATGTCGCCGTTCTCAAATTCATACAAAAAGAAATAAACAAACTTGTGATATCTAATGAGGTTTTTTTTGTCAACATACCAGTATTCAATTTTATCGATTTTATCGATAAGTCTTCCCTCCAAGCCTGTTTCTTCCTTAATTTCTCTTTTTGCAGCTTCTTCAGGTTTTTCCCCTTTATTAACGATTCCTTTTGGAAGACACCATATATTTTCTTTCGGAGAGATAAGAGCAATTTCAACAGTATTATTTGTTTTCCTGAAGATAACACCACCTGCAGAAAATTGTAATTCTGTTTTCATCTGTTGCTAAAGAATTCTTTTAAATTATTTTTAAGTTCCAGGACATTTTTTATTGCCCATGCGTTTGCATCATTATTGAAATAGACGTAGACAATTTTTCCATCTTTAACAAATTTCTTTATTTCCTCCGAGAGTTCGTAGATTTCTTTTAAAGAGTAACAGGAAGAATAAAGGCTTCCTGGCCCATGTTTTCTGATGTAAACGATATCACTTGTGACTGGACCATCTACGGCACATTCGGGATGGTCTGAAAAACATAAACAAATATTTTCATTCCTGAGGATTTCATAAATTTCTTTATTTTTCCATCTTTCATCCCTTAGTTCTATAACGAATTTTAAATTGGAAGATGCTTTTGAATGTTTTAGAGAAACTAAAAATTCTTTGAACCTTTGAATGTTTAAATTCCACGAGGGCGGCAGTTGAAAGAGTATGGGACCTAAATGCGCTTCAAGCTCTGAGGAAATATCTATGAAATTTTTAACTAAATTTTCTACATCTTTTAATTTTTTTATATGGGTGATAATTCTATTTGCCTTAAGAGAAAACAAGAAATTTTTTTTCAGGTCTTTTTTCCATTGAGAAAATATTTCTCTTTTTGGGAATCTGTAAAAAGTCATGTTGACTTCAACCGTAGAAAAGAAATTTTGATAATATTCAAGCCATTTTTTCTGGGATAATTTTTCAGGATAGAATCTTCCCTTCCAGTGATTGTAGTTCCAACCGCTCGTTCCTATATATATTTTATTTCCTGCCACCTTGTTTCAATTTTAATTGACAAAAAGCTCTTTTACAAGGAAAATTTTAAATTTGGATGTCTCTCATTTTTTTAAATTTCTTTTTATCAATTGAGATTTATTTCTCGATTGAAAATTTTATATTGTGATGAAGATTTATTAATACAAATGAATTAAATAAATTGACATGTAGGGCAAGGCTTTAGCCTTGCATTAAGCAACCCTGAAGGGTTGCCCTACAAATTATTTATTGCTTTTATATTAGTAATAAAAAATAGTCGCTGTCCCTATTTTATTTATTTTATTTGATTTTTTCTAAAAAAAGTTTGATTTCTTTCTGATCAGGGTTTAAAGATAAAGATTTTTGAAAATATTTTATTGATTCGTCCTTTTTTCCTGTTTCATAAAAACAGATTCCCAGAGAATTAAGAAGTTCAATTGTTTCTCCTCCAATGTTTATTGCTTTTTTAAAGTGAAAAATTGCTTCATTATAATTTTTCAAATTCAGAAAAGATTTCCCCAGTATAATGTTTAATTCAAGGTTTTCCATTTCTTTTAAGGGGAGCAGGGTTTGAATTGTTTTTTCAAAATTATTTTTATAGAAGTATGCTTTTGATAGGCATATGGCAATATCAGGATGGGGTTTTTCTTTTCGATAAAATTTTTCGATTTCCTGAATAGCCTCATCATACCTTCCTGAGTTAATTAGCTGGTAACTTCTAATAAGTGAGAAATAGGGATGGTTTATATCTGGATATATTTTTGAATAATTCCATGGTCTTGGAACGCTTGCTACCGGTAATACATTAAAATCAGCTAACTGAGAAAGAATTTCATTATTTTTATCAAGAACAGAAATTTTTAATTTATACTCAGATGGTGGGAATTCTTTAAGAGGAATTTTTTTCAGGAAAATAGGCGAACCGCTTATTCTTTCATAAATATCTTTCAATACTTTTCCATCTTTTTCTATCTGGATTCTCATCTCCTTATTTTTTATGTCCTCATTGAAATTATAAATTTCAAAGAAAAAAATTAGCTCTTCATCGGGAGTGTAATTTTTCTGAGAATTGGGATAGAGTTGAGAATTATTAATATTAAAGGGGATCAGATTGTTGTTCTTTTTCTGGAGGGATTTTTCATTGTATAAGAATAATACTGGGCTTATGATTGAGTAAGGAGATTTTTTCGGTGAGTATATTTTTTCTTCAAATGATGTAAATTCTTTTGATGCCGTATTTCTTATAAGAAAATTTAAGGTAAAATTTCCATCTATTATGGGAATTAAATCTCCAAGAGCCGGGATTCTTCTTTCAATCTTTTTAAAATTTTCTTCTGTAAATTCAACCGAAAAATCTTTTTCATCCTGGAAAATTATCTTTCCATTCAAATCAGTTATTTTAATGTTTATTTTCAATGGAGCAAAAACTTTATTTTCATACTGATTTAGATTCAGGGTGTAGGGCTCTACAATAATATGGAGAAAATTTTTTCCGTCCATTTGATGAAGAAATGTAGAGTGATTACTTCTTACATATTTAACAGAGTAATCCGTGGTAATAATTTCCTTGTATTTAAGAAATTTTTCAGCCCACTGGCTATCAATTTTTTTAATTGGAGAATGAAATACATTTGAAAGAAGAATGTCAGAAGATAAAGATTGAAACATTCCTGCTGGATCGACTCCCTCTCCTGGAATGAGGCTTAGAGAAGCACTTGCTAATTCAGAAGAAACTTGCTTTATCTCATAATAAATTTCAGCCCTATTCTGAGAATTGAGTGATAGAGAAGGAACGATCAGTTTTTCAGGACCATCTCCAGCTGGACTATAAAGCTTGTATTCTCCAATCCCTTTGTCTTTATAGAACAAAATATAAAAATATGGAGGAAACCCCAATGAAGTATCGCCATGGTAATACCATAGTTCGGCAGGATAAATATTTTGATAAGTTTCATATCTTTGAATTTCCATGGGCTCTCCAAGCACAATGTAAACCCTTCCTCTATCTGTCATCCATCCTGGTCTTACAGTATCCCTTCCTAAAAATTTATTTACGTATTCAATCCTTCTGTAATGCTCTTCTTTGAATTCATTTGCTGGAGTTCCAGGAGTTGGGTCTCTCTGGAGCCAGAATGCCTCAACAAATGTTTCCCTTTCCCTGTCAGATTTCAAGGATAAAAATATTTCCTTTTCCTTTGGTGAAGTTATATAAACAACCTCTTCCTCAAGCCATTTTTTCCATTTTTCGCTCAGAGAATTTTTTGAATCCTTTGAATTAGTTGGATCTACTGAATTATTGTAATTTAATAAGTTTGCAGGATTTATTGGGTAAAATGAGTTTTTTAAAATTAATGAATTTATTGAGTCTTGAAAATTATAGAAATTATTTATTTTATTAGAAGTATTGGAGAAGATTGTTAATTCATTGGAGATGAGATTGTGAGATATCAATGATAAGAAAAAAAATGTAGTTATAAATCTCAGACTCATTTTCGATAAAATATGATAACATAAAAAAATTTCATATTCTATTTAAAAAAGAGAGTTTTGGAAGCAAGAGAAATTTTTTTCGTGACGGTTTTCAGACCACTCTTCCAGCTCAGAAAAGATAAATTCTCTTACTACAAAACTTTACATGCTTTTAAAACTTTTTAAAAAGTGATTTATCCTTTTTATACGGAAGAAAATATTAATTAATTTCTTTATTAGGTTTTATTAAAGAAATATTTTTTAATTTAAATTTTAATTAAATCTTTAAAAAAACTCTATGGAGGAGAGAAATAAATTCTCTCCTCCATTTTAAAAATTAATTTCTAGAAGAAGTATCTGATACCCAATCTTAATGCTCTTGGTGTGACAATTCCTCGAATCTTATTGAAAGAAGCTCCTGTGCGATTATAGCGAGATCTAACTGTATCTGAATTGAAAACATTGAATATATCACCAACAAATCCCAATCTGCCGTTTGCCAATTTGAAAGTCTTCTCAAGTCGTAGATCCAGGTTATTGATTGCATCATATTCTCTTGAACCCATAGGTTCAGCATTTATCCATGGTCTTCCCTGTCCCAGCGCCATTCCTCTTCTTGTGTCTCTGAACAGTCTCGTGTAGTAATATCCACTTATATACTGGTAGGAGACAGTTAAATTTACATCAAGGGGAAGAATAACTGTTCCGTATAATTTCAAAACATGCTTTGGAACATATTCAGCTTTTCCCTCTGTGTTTATCTGATAGTTTGGATCGGTAAAAAGACCTGTCCATCCAGTGTTTGTTGACCACGTATTGTTTATGTTGGCTTTATTATCCACATAGATATACGAAAGCAATAACTGCCACCTGTTGGAGAATCTTTTGTTGAACCTGAAATCATATCCCTTATAGCTTCTGTACGGGTCAATGTAAACATTTTTCATACCTTTGGTAGGATTCGTGATTAGATAAAAATCTTTTCCTGGATTTAGCTGATTATAAACTTGAACTGTTCTGTCATCTCCAGTTCCTGTTACTCCATCAGGTCCTGGATCTAGCCATGTTTTAGGCTCATATATTCCTGCGGTATTTACAGCTCCTATTATATTTTTCCATCTTCTGTCGATGTATGTGAAACCAATTGATGCATCTCTGAAAAGTTCTCTTTCGAAACCGACTGTGAATTCTTCCATGTAAGGATGTTTTATGTCTTTATCAATATCATAGATATTCTCTGATAGGGGTGAGCGATAGAATTCTACCCATTCAGCTCCATCCCAGTAATAGCCGATGTAATCTGCATAACGGGGATCCATTCTCATTATGGTCGCTGCAAATATTCCTTCATAGTATTTCCCCCAGTGAGCTTTTAGGACATTTTTTCTATCACCAAGAATATCGAAAGAGAACCCAATTCGAGGAGCTAAATTTGTTGGTTTATATATTACATCCACATACTGTGTTCCACGAGGTTTTCTATCTCCAAAACCTGCCTGTTTATTTTTTGGAAAGAAAGTATCATTTGCTTCATCAAGGATTGATTCTCTGATTATGTCATATCTTAGACCTGCATTGATGTTCAATCTTTTTGAAACAGCCCAGGAATCCTGTCCGAAAAGTGTGTATCTTGTCATGCCTATTCTCTGGTCATATCCTTCCCACTGATAGGCAAGGTATGGTTCACCATAATAATCCCAGTAAACCATGTTGTTCTTTCCTGTGTATGCATACCTTGACCTGTTATAGTTACGCTCGATTTCCATTCCGAATTTGAAATCGTGGGAGCCTTTTATGAATTCATCAGCATAATGAGAAAGGTTCACATTCAGCTGTCTTCTTATTCTATCAGCCATATACCAGTAAGGAGAATTCTTTGTGAAGCTAAAATCTGCTAAGTCAATATGAGAATTTTTATCCCTCCCACTTCTTGGCTCTAAGTAATAATAACCCCAGAATCCTGCAAATTTTGCATCTAAAAATGTTTTTGGCCCAAATACCTTTGTCCAGGTTACATTCCAATACCATTCAGGAGATATTTGAGTTACTGTGGCTTCGGGTGAGGTATTAGGTGCAAAATCTGTGCCCCATGGAATTCTGTTGATTCCTCCATACTGATCATGTTCAAATGAGAGGGAGAACTTGTTTGTTTCAGTTGCCTGATAGGATGTTTTGAAAAATGCTCTTGGCTGGCGATAATCTCTGGCTTCAGGAAAGCCAGTATACCAGTGATAGATTCTGTAATACTGAATTCCTCCAAAATACCAGAGTTTATCCTTGATGAATGGCCCTCCTAAATGGAAGTTTGCATCGATAAATCTGTCTTTTGGCGGTTTTTTCACATTTTCAATTTTCTGATACCATGCTACATACCAGTCTTCATCTTTTATTTTTTTAGTGTTATCCGTTGCCCATTTTTCGTTCTGATAGAGGAACTCGTTGTAAGATTCAAGTCTATTGCTTCCGGATTTTGTTACAGTATTCAAAATTGCTCCTGTAAATCCTCCGAATTCAGCCGGTAATCCAATTCCTATGACCTGAGCTTCTTCGATTGTCTGATAATCCATGAATACCCAGGGTGTACCTCCTTCAGGGTCAGAAACATCCACTCCATCGATTGCATAAATATTTGCAGAAGAACCTGCTCCTCCAAATGCATTGTATCCAGAAACTCCAGGAGCCAAAGTGATTATCGCTGTCATGAACTGTGTGTTGGGAACATTTCTTAAAAGTTCATCAGTTAAAACAACGTTTGCTGCTGGAGCAGATGATTTTATGTCGACAACAGGTGCTTCTCCTATAACTGTTACTTCTTCTGCGATTTTCGCTGGTTCCATCGTGATATCCACTGTAAGAGTGATGTTTGCGTGCAACCTAATGTTTTCTCTTTTAACTGTTACAAATCCAGAAAGTTCTGCGGTTAATGAATACATGGCTGGAGGAATTGCAGGAAATCTGAAAACTCCTCTGGTGTCAGTTATGACAGATTTTTTTCCAAAAGCACTCTCAATTGTAACTGTAATACCTGGTAATGGTACTCCTGTATTATCAACTATTGTTCCCTGAATTGCTCCAGTTTCTTTGCTCTGTGAGAAGGAAAGTGGAGATAGAATAAGGGTCAGAATTAATAGTATTAAAAATTTTTTAATTGTGGTTTTCATTTAACCTCCTTTTTAACCTTTAACTTTTTGTTATTCCTTGTTTCCCTTAATCATTATTAGCCATTACGTTAAATTTTTTTCCTTCTTTTAATTCACACCTCCTTTCTTTTTAGATTTTGATTCTCATTAATCTTATCAAAAAATATATTTTTTTCAACTCTTTTCATCAATTTTTTTGTTATGATAGATAATAAAAATATTTTTTTCAATATTTTTAGTTCATTCATTTTCAATGTAACTTATTCATAAATCGTGCCAAAATTAAATATTTATTTTTCAATAACTTACAAATTCAAATTTTTAGAAAATCCAAAAAATAAAATGATAAATCCAAATATTTGAATTTAAAACTTTTTTGTCGATATGTCGCTCAGAAAATGATTGACCTCTTTCTGTGAGAGTTATGAGGAATTATGTTTTTTCTTTATTTTTTGGGGTTTATGTAGTAATAATAATTTTGTTTATGATGAAACTTAAAAAAGGGATACTGATTGTATTTGAGGGAATTGATGGTTCTGGGAAAACAACCCAGGCAGAAATAATGCTGAAAAAATTAAAAGAAAGAGGGTTTGATGCTGTTTTATTCAGAGAACCTTCCAACTCCTATTGGGGTAAAAAAATAAAAGAGTTGTCGAAAAAAGAATTTTCATTGTCGCCTGAAGAGGAACTCGAGTGTTTTCTAAAAGACAGGAAGTTTGACGTAGAAAACAACATAAAACCTGCTCTTAAAAATAAAAAAATTGTTCTCCTCGATAGATACTATTTTTCAAACATTGCCTATCAGGGAGCAAAAGGAATCGATAAGAAGAAGATTGAGAGATTGAATAAAAAAATAGCGATTAAACCTGATCTGGTTATTATACTTGATATTGAGCCGGAAACAGGTCTGAAGAGGGTGAGTAATGTAAGGAAATTTGAAAGACTCTTTGAAAAAGAAGATTTTTTAAAAAAAGTGAGAGAAAATTTTTTAAGTTTTAAAGCAAATAACATCAAATTTGTCAATGGGTCAAAAACTATTAAAGAAATTTATTCAGAAATAGAGGATATTGTTTTCCGGCTTATTAAAAACAGAGAGGATAAATAAGAAAAATTTTTTTAGAGAGGTCAATCATCCCCTTCGCTCAGAAAATGGTTGACCTCTCTTGAAAAAAGGTAGTCTTTTTTCAGTTATTCGATAGCCTGGATGGTTTTGAAATAATCTGAAATTTTATAGTGTTCCTGTTCAGAACAGAACTTTGTTGGCTCTGTCCCGGGAATGAAAGCTTCTTCAATTACATGAGAACAGTAAGGCGTTGCTAAAAGTCCTGTCATTCTGTCGATTTTTATGAAAACCACATTAGGAGGAGCAGTGAAATTCTCAACAGGCTGATTCTCTAAATATTCTTTCATGAAATCAATCCAGATCGGAAGAGCAGCCCTTGCTCCAACCTCATTTTCTCCAAGAGATTTTTTTTCATCAAATCCAACCCAGACCCCAGCTATCAGGGATGGAGTTGACCCGATGAACCAGGCATCGGTGAATTCATTGGTTGTTCCAGTTTTTCCTGCTATCGGTCTATTCAAAACTAAAGCTTTTGTGGCAGTTCCTCTTTTTACAACCCCTTCCATTAAATTTGTTATTAGATAAGCGTATGCAGCAGGCATTACCTCATGGGCTTCAACATTGTTTTCTTCGAGAATGTTTCCTTCCATATCTTCTATTCTTTTGATGATATAAGGTTTCATCCTTATTCCATTATTGATGAACGAAGAAAAGGCAGAAACCATTTCTAAAAGGGAAACTTCAAAAGAGCCAAGGGATAAGCTCATAAAAGGGTCCAGCTTTGAGGTAATTCCAAGTTTTCTTATATATTCTATTGTACGCTCAGGAGTTATTTTTTCAACGATTTTAGCAGTTACGACATTTCTTGATTCTTCCAGACCTCTTCTCAATGTAACAAGTCCTTTATAACTATCTTTAAAGTTTTTTGGAGTCCAGGGTTTTCCTGTCCATCTGTCAAAAAAAGTGATTGGTTCATCGATAAGAATCGAAGCTGGAGTAAATCCGTCCTGCAAAGCAGCAGCATAAATTAAAGGCTTTATAGCCGATCCTGTCTGTCGCAATGCTTGAACAGCCCGATTGAACTGACTTTTGTGAAAGGAATATCCTCCTACCATAGCTTTTATTTCACCTGAGCGGGGGTCTAATGCAATGAAAGCGCCTTCAACAATTGGTTCCTGTTCGAGGGAGAGAATAGCTAAATTATTTTTTTCATCAATAGTTACAATCTTTACTGAAACTATATCACCCTTTTTTATTAATCTTTGAATACTATCTCTGCCTGCCCATTGTATTTCTTTTTTATCTAAAATTCCGGTTAAGTTTCCCAACCTGATGAGGGCTTTATCTTTTTCGGAAAGAAGGGTCATTCCCTGATATATTTCTCCCTCCTGAAATCTTCTCGGCCATGGGGACATTTTATAATTTTCTAAATCATGAACCCCATTTTCTAAGAGGTTTATCTGGGGCTTTCTCCAGCCCTGTCTTTTATCAATTTTTCGAATGCCATCTTTTATATACTTTTCTGCTAATTTTTGGGCAATGGGATCAATTCCTGTGTATATTTTTAATCCGCCTTCATATATTGTTCTGGTATCGTATTTTTCTTCCAGGTATTTTCTGATTTCTTCAAGGACATAAGCAGAATAATCATTTATCTGCTTTGGAAAAGGATTTAAAATTATCGGTTTTTTCTTTTCTGCTACTGCCTCTTTTTTTGTAATGTAGCCTTCATTTTTCATCCTGTCCAGAACCCAGTTTCTTCGCGAAACAGATAGGTTAGGATTGATATAAGGAGAGTATCTTTGTGGAGATCTGTGGAGGGAAGCTATGAGGGCAGCTTCTCCTAAATTTAATTCTTTTGCACTTTTTCCAAAATAGAATTGGGAAGCAGCTTCAACTCCATAAACTCCGTGACCTAAATAAATTTGATTACAGTAAAATGTAAAAATTTGTTCTTTAGTGTAATTTTTTTCAATTTGAAAAGAAAGCAGCATTTCTTTAATTTTTCTTTTTAGAGTTTTTTCGGGGGTGAGAAATAGAAGCCTGGCCAATTGCTGGGTAATTGTACTTCCACCCTCCTTTGCTCTGATTGCTATTATATTTTCCTTAATAGCTCGAAGTATTCCCCATATATCAATTCCCCAATGCTTAAAGAAACGGCTATCTTCGGCAGAAATAATTGCATATTTTAGAACATCAGGAATAGAACTGTAAGCAATGGGGATTCGCTTTTCTATCGCAAATTCTCCAATTTTTTCTCCATTAATCCCATATACAATGCTCATCGTATTGGGTCTGTAATCCTCGAGCTGAGAAATTTTAGGGAGGTCTCTTTCATAGGAAAGAAAAATACCAGAACCCACACCTGTTAGAATTGCAAGCAGTGTGAATGCAGAGAAAATAAAAAGTTTGAAATGAGATTTTTTTACTTTTAATATCATCGAACTTGAGAAATTAGCTTATTTCTTTTCGGACACATAAAAAAAATTATATCACAATTGAATAAACAATAAACAGCGAAATTTTAGAAGAAGTAATTTTAAATTAAATTAAAGTTTTGTGTGAAGAGGGCAGGAATGGTGGTCAAGAAAACCGAAAAAGGGAAAAGAGGGGACACGCTACTTTTTTGTCGAATAAAATTATGGTTACGGGGTCAAAACTGACACCGTAAGTAAAAGTTGACCTCTGAGGAGTTACCCTTCCCGCTCAGGTTTTTGGCTTAGTCTTTTTTCTTGACTGCTTTTCTGCCTCCACTGCTACTTCTGCCACTGCTTCCTCTTGAAGAGGATGAACTGGAGGAGGAACTACGAGAGTCTCTGGTAATTCTTCCCCGAGAGGATCCATCGCCTCTCTCGGAGACTCCTCTTTTTACAGTGCCTCCTCCAGAAAATGATTTAAATATTTCTCTTATGGAAGATTTATTTTCCTTTCTCTCACTTCTTGAGTATGGTTGATATTTTCTTAAATTCTCAGGTTCTCTTTCACGACGATCTCTTGATCTAAATTTAGTTCTTGAATCATTAAAAACACTGAATGGATATTCGTTCTTATAATCTCTTTTCTTTATAATTTTTTCTCTTGATGGAACTGAGGCTGAATCATCACTCTTTGGCTCTCTTGTTATTCGAGATGTTTCCGGGATTTCTTTTCTTCTTGAAAATGTATTTTTATCGATTGCATTTTTTTCGGAAGCGGGAAATTCTTCCATTCTTCTGGAAGATCTTTTTTCAATAGTTCTTGATTCATAACCTTTTTCAGGAGAAATTGTGGGCTCATTTCTAAGAAATACTTTTTTCCCTTTGAGAGGTTGAGCCTGAACCTTTCCAAATACTGGTTTAAGGTCAGGTTGATTTTTTGTAACCTGCACTGTGCCGATTTGTTTTATTCTATCCTTGCTTAAAACAGCCTTGGAGATATCTCTTGCCTGGAGCTGGTCTTTTCGAATAAATGTCCATGCTGAAGAATTTGAAGGAATATTGTTGTTATAATTTCTGTAATAAAAATTGTTTATTATTACAACAGGATATCCCCAATAGTCGATAGGACACCAGCCAATCCAGTCATATCCCCAGCCCCAGTATACCCAGGCAGGACCCCATATAGGGGTAGGAATCCAGTACCACCCTAATGAAAGGTTCCAGCCCCATCTTCCATAATGATAAGCAGCCCATCCCCAGGGTTCATAAGGAATCCAGGTCCATCCCCATCGAGGATACCAACCCCATCTTCCCCAATAATAGGGCCTCCATCCATAATAAACACTCACCGGAGTCCACACCCAGCCGTAAGGATTTAAATAGTGCCATCTTCCGTAATAGTCAAATTCCCATTCATAATCGTTTAACTCTGAAGGGAGGTAAGTTCTTCTGTATTTTCTTGCCTGAATCATTTCTTCCCTTGTTCTATTGAAATCTGAAAAACTATCTTCAACAAAAGTAATATAAAAAGGTCTTGAGGTAAATTTCCCATTATAAGTTTCGATTTTCTGATTACTTCTCAAAATATAGGTGCCTTCATAGGAAGAAACTTCAGCCAGTCCATCCAAAACAGAGACTTCTGTATTTCCTTCATAATTTATATCGATTCTATAAAGACCTTCTTTTAGTACATAGACTGTGACATTTTGAGTTGTTATCTCGATTTCCTTCTCATTATAAATATTATTAACTCTTAAGAATGTTCTTCCTGCCCATAATTTTATTGATAACTTTCCATAATCTTCAGAAGGAAAAGAAAGAAAATCAATTTTTGTATCATAATCAAGTCTCAGATAATTTGATCTGCCTAAATAAACTTCAGCTCTTCCATCAGAGGTTCCAATTCTATCACCTTCTACAACAGGCAAATTTATTGAGGCTTCCTCATATCCAAGCTCAGAAGCTCTCTGTATGTAAACATTTCCCTGAATGTAGCTTAGCCTGCCGATTCCACCCTGCATATTGCCAGTGGATTGTTCCTCAGAAAATAGAGTTAATGCAAATATAAATATTATTAATATTATCAACGAAGATAATTTTATGTATTTCATTTTTTCCTCCTTCCATTATAATTTTAAGCAAAAATCATACCATTAAGAAATCCTTATAAATTGTAGATCCTTATCAATTAGTATGTCCACCTTGGAGGACAATTGACCTTAAAATATATTAAAATTAAATACGTTCTCATTAGTTACAGTTTACAGTTCACGATTTACTGTTCGCAGTATTTAAAAGTGTTCCCAACCCTCAGGCTTTAATGGAATCTTTTTCCCATCTTTAATGAGATTTATTCCCTTCTCTTTTTCTTTTATTATGCCAATAATTTTTATTTTTTTTGAGATTTTTTTTATTTTATCTGATTTATTTTTCGAAGAAGTAAAGAGAAGTTCATAATCTTCTCCACCATGGATTGAGTAAAAATATTTATCTTTATTAAGATACTTCGAAAAATATTCAAGTTCTTTGGATACAGGGATTGAATTGAGATAGATATCTGCTCCGCAGGCACTCTCTCTGCACAAATTATGAATATCTTTTGATAATCCATCGCTTAAATCAATCATTGAATTAACCAGATTATTTTTGACTAAATACTTTCCAAGTTTAAGTCGGGGTTCTGGATCAAGATGGGATTTAATGAGTTTATCAGCAATTTTATCTTCACCAAGTCTTTTTCCGGAAATTAACAATTCAAGACCCATTGATGAGTTTCCAAGTTCACCGGATACAAAAATTTTATCCCCAGTTTTTGCTCCTTTTCTCATCGAATATTTTTTACATCTTCCAATAAGAGTTATCGATATAAATATTTTTTCGGATAAGCATATATCTCCTCCGATCAGCTCAATTTTATACTTATCTAATGAAGATTTTATCCCGTTTAGGAAATCTTCAAGCCAATCCCATTCTAATTCTTTAGGAAATCCTCCTCCCAATAAGGCATAAAGAGGTGTTCCTCCCATTGAGGCTACATCAGAAACATTTACTGAAATAGATTTTTTACCCAGGATGAACGGCGGATGAAATTCTTTTTTAAAATGGACATCTTCAATTAATAAATCCTTGGTGATGAGAAAATTATTCTTCCCAAGTCTTAAAACAGACGTATCATCTCCAATACCCACCAGAACATTTTTTGAAGATAATTGAAAATTATTTTTTATCCATTCGATTATTTTTATTTCACCGATTTCCTTTAAAATCATTTAGTGTACTGTCGCATAAATATCTTCGTAAATAGAGAATTTCTCCTAAAGCACACTGAAGGGGCATGGGGAAGGAACTTTCCCGAACATAGGAGGGTGTCGGAATATGTATTCCGCACCCTCCTATATGCACCATTCTGGTGCATGGAAATAGATGATTTAAATTTAAATAAAGACCTTTTACACACTGCCCTTAAGGGCAGTGCTAGGAGCCTTTCGGATAAAAGAGAAGTGATTAATTCTTCTGATATTTCAGTTCTCCGAAAGGCTCCTATGTGCTGCTCAGCGAAGCGTCTAAGGAGATCTTTCTCCCATAGGGAAAGTGTCATGTCACATAAGAATAAAGAAAGATATTTAAGTGACATGACACTAGGAGATTACTTTTTTAAGGGATAACCATCAATAAGGGCATATTTTATAGCTTCTCCAATTTCTCCAACAAATATAAAATTCATTTCCTTTCTGATTTCCTTGGGAATATCCTCGAGGTCTTTTTTATTCTGTTTTGGTAAAATTATATTTTTTATTCCTGCTCTTCTTGCAGCTAATATTTTTTCTTTTATTCCTCCGACTGGAATTACATTTCCCCTCAAAGTGATTTCTCCAGTCATTGCTATATCTCTTTTTACAGGTTTGTTTGTGAAAACAGAGATCAATGAGGCAGCAAGTGTGATACCTGCAGAAGGTCCATCTTTTGGAGTTGCTCCCTCAGGAATATGGACATGGATATCTCTTTCAAAGAAGATATTTTCATCTATGCTAAATTCTTTTGAGTGAGCTTTTGCATAGCTTAAAGCTGCATGAGCTGATTCTTTCATTACGTCTCCAAGAGAGCCGGTGAGTAATAAATTTCCCTTTCCTTTCATTACAGTTGTTTCAACAAAAAGTATGTCTCCCCCATAAGGGGTCCAGGCAACTCCGGTTGCAACTCCAACTTGGTCTTTTTCTAAAAGCATGTCTTTAAATATTTTTGGTGGTCCGAGGTATTTTTCAAGAATACCTGAGGTTATTTTAAATTCACCTTTTTTCCCAGAAGCTATATTCTTGGCTACCTTTCTGCAGACAGAAGCAATTTCTCTCTCCAGGTTTCTAACTCCCGCTTCTCTTGTATAAAGAGAGATAATATTTTTTATGGCGTCATCAGAAAATTTTATCTGATTTTCTTTTAGCCCATTTTCTTTTATCTGTTTTGGTATCAGGTGTCTTTTAGCTATTTCTATTTTTTCTTCTTCTGAATATCCGGGAAGATGAATTACCTCCATTCTATCAAGAAATGCTGGGTGTATTGTATCGAGTATGTTTGCAGTTGTAATGAACATAACCTTTGATAGATCGAATGGCACACCAAGATAGTGATCTCTAAAAGAATGATTCTGTTCAGGGTCTAAAACTTCAAGGAGAGCAGAGGATGGGTCTCCTCTGTAGTCAGCTCCTATTTTATCCACCTCATCCAGCATGAAGACAGGATTGTTTGAGCCAGCCTGTCTTATTCCCTGTACGATCCTTCCTGGAAGAGCTCCAACATAAGTTCTTCTATGTCCTCTGATTTCAGCTTCATCTCTTATCCCGCCTATCGATATTCTTACAAATTTTCTTCCCAAAGCCCTTGCAATGGACTTTCCGAGAGAAGTCTTTCCAACTCCAGGGGGTCCGACAAAACAGAGGATAGGGCCTTTAACTCTGTTTCTCAATTTTCTGACGCTTAACAACTCAACTATCCTTTCTTTTATTTTATCGAGACCATAATGGTCTTCATCAAGAATTTTATGAGCCTTTTCTAAATTAAGGTTGTCCTTTGTGTTCTTTGACCAGGGAAGTTCAAGCATCCATTCAAGATAGTTCCTCAAAACTGCTGTCTCAGCTGAATCAGGATGCATCCTCTCCAATTTTTTTATCTGTCTTTCCACTTCTTCTTTTGCTTCCTTTGGCATTTTTATTTTTTCCAATTTTTCCTTCATGTTCTTTATTTCTTCCTGAATCTCCGATCCTTCTCCAAGTTCTTGCTGGATGGCTTTTAGTTGTTGTCTTAAAAAATATTCCTTCTGGGTTTTATCCATCTCTCCCTTTGCCTGAAGACTTATTTGATGTTGAATTTCTAAAACCCCCAGTTCTTTTTGAAGGAGTTCATGAACTTTTTTTAATCTTTCATTGGGATCGAATAATTCAAGAATCTGTTGAGCTTCGGGCACTTTCAATTCAAGATTTGCAGCTGTAAGGTCTGCCAGCCTCCCTGGGTCATCTAAATTCTGGGCAATTATTAAGATTTCAGGCGATAATGGCTTTCCTAAAGATGCAGCCTTCTCTAAACCTGTTCTTATATTTCTTATAAGGGCTTCTGTTTCCATTGACCACTTTTCTTTTTCTTCCTCAGGAATAAAAGAAATCTTGGCGGAATAAAATGCTTGTGTGTCGTCGAAATATTCTAACTTTGCCCTTAACATTCCCTGAACAAAAATTCTTACTCTTCCATCAGGAAGCTTTAACATCCTTAAGATGCTTCCCACTGTTCCAATATGATAGATTTCATCTAATTTGGGTTCTTCCACCGAAGGATCTTTCTGAGCGAGTAAAAAAAGAAGCCTGTGAGAAACTAAAGACTGGTCAATTGCTTTCTTGGACTTTTCCCTTCCCACATAAAGGGGGATTCCCATAAAAGGAAATACTACTATGTCTCTGAGAAGAAGCACAGGAAGTTCAGGAGGAATCTGAATTTTTTCTCTGTTATTTTCTATCCCGATTTCATCTTTAATTTCTTTTTCTTCTTGCATCTTTCACTCCATCTAATCTAATTTTATTTCAACCTGCCCTTTTTTAGTTTCCTGAAATTTAGTAAATTTTATCGTAAGAATACCATCTTCAAATACAGTCTTTACACCTTCAGAATTCACAGTGACTGGAAGAAAAACTCTTCTTAAAAATCTCCCGTATTCTCGTTCGACAAGAAGATACCAGACTTTAGCATCCTGTTTTAAGGGTTCTTTTTTAACTCCTGATATTTCCAGCTTATTCCCGGTAAGATAAATTTTAATATCCTTTTTGTTTACCCCTGGTAGTTCTATTCTGATTATGAGTTCTTCATTTTTTTCACAGATATCAACGTTAGGAACCCAGGTGACATTTAATATATCGTTAGATTTTTCTACAGGAAAGAATTCTTCAAAAATTTTCATCATCTCAGTTTCGAGCCTTATAATTTCAGAAAACGGAAATATTTTCTTCATAAATCCACCTATTTCTCTTTTAAGAGTTGAGAAAGTTCATCCATAAACTGGTCGACATCTTTAAATTCCCTGTAGACCGATGCAAATCTTACATATGCAACTTTATCCAGCTTTTTTAGCTTTTCCATCACAAATTTACCTATTTCAGAAGTAGAAATCTCTCTTTCCTGTTTTTCCTGCATCATAACCTCTATTTCATTCGCTATTCCCTCTATTATTTTTACAGAAATTGGTCTTTTTTCGCAAGCTTTTCTTATTCCCAGAAGAAGTTTCTGTCTGTTAAACGGCTCTCTTCTTCCATCTTTTTTAATAACCATAAATGGCAATTCTTCTATTTTTTCATAAGTTGTAAACCTTCTTCCACATTTGATGCATTCCCTTCTTCGTCTTATAGTTGTGCCATCTTTTGCTATTCTCGAATCGATTACTTTGTCTTCGATTTCTCCGCAGTGGGGACACTTCATTTTAGAAAATATATTGTTTTAATTTTTTGGTTTTTTCAATGCTTTTAAACTTTGAAATAGACAATCCTTCTTTCCATGAAAAAAGAATACCCAGAAATATTGTTGTTACAACCACAATTATGTGGAGGATTAATGTTATTCCAATCGCTTGATTCTCATCCAGTGAGAACAGGGATACCAGACCAATTTTACTTGCTGCATGAAACCCGCCAACCATTCCTGGTGTGGGAACAGAAGCACCAACGATCAGGATAAGGATGTACGGAAAGGAATAGAAAAATGGAATTTTTATCCCAGTGAAATAGAGAAAGAACCAGTAAGAAAAGGAAATAAAAGTCCATAGAAATATTGAATAAAATATGATAAAGAAAAGATTTTTTTTATTGTAGAAAAAACAATTAATTCCATTAAGAAAATTTTCTCCGATGTTTAATACATTTTGTTTTATTTTTGGGGTGAAAGGTTTCATAAAAAAAAATATTAAAGACCTTAGAAAAGTTTTATTCTTATGGAAAATAAATAGTAGAAAAATTAAAGAAAATACAAGAGAGAAAGCAAAAATGCTTCCTTTCTTGATTATTTTGAATACTTCTTTATCTTTATAGAGGGAATCATTGGCAAAGAGACTCCAGAATAGAAAAGTTCCATACAAAAAAATTGCTGAGATGATATCAAAAAGCCTTTCGACTACAACTGTTCCAAAGGCAAAGCTTTTGTTTATGTTTTCCTTATAGCCGATTAAGACAGGACGAACAACCTCGCCAACTCTTCCAGGGATGGAATAAGATATTGCAAAGCCGATGATAATTGCTGAGAGGAGATTCGAAAATTTAATATTCTCTTTTTGATTAATCAACATATATTTCCACCGAAAAGCTCTTATAACAAAAGAGAGAAAGACAAATAAAATGAAAGAAAGAATTGAAATGGAGGAAATCTTTTTCAGGTGATAATGGACTTCTTTTAAATCCGTGTTTTTAAAAAAGAAAAAGAGCAGAAGCAAGGTAATCAGAAGGGTAAGAAATATTTTTATAAAACTTTTTTTCATGGTGAACTGGATTTTAACATCAGAAGTTGCATTAGTCAATTTTTTAAAGAGAGGCCAACCATCTTCTTAACGATATATCGAAAGGAATCAAAATCTATAAAGAAGTGGAGTGAGCAGGAAGGGTGGCGGAGAAACCGAAGGTTCCTGAAAACCGTCACGAATGCGAAGCGGGATAAGTGAGGGGGAGCGAAGCATGAGTGCTCCTGCACTAACTGTATTTATTCCAAAAAAATTAAGTGATTGAAGGAGAGATATTATGAATTCCTTAATTTATAGCAAACTCATAAAATATTGTTACATGTAGGGCAAGGCTTTAGCCTTGCATTAAGCAACCCCCGAATCAAGTTCGGGGCAGGCTCTAAAGGGTTGCCCTACAATTTATTCAATGCATTTGTATTAGGTAATAATAAGTTAGTGTGGGACGAAGTCACCCTTGCTGGTCACTATATAAAGTATGAGGATAATCATATTCTGAGCGAATGGGATGGTTGGCCTCTCATTTTGTTATTTTATTGTTGATTTTTAAGCGAGAATAATTTATAAAGAGTCTTATCAAAAATGAAAATAATTAATTCTTCGATTTCATTACAGACAAAAGGGTTCTGTGATGTGAAAGATATAACAGAGGAAATTTCAGATCTTGTAAAGAAATATGGAGTAAAGAATGGTCATGTATTAATTTTTGTTGCTGGATCAACAGGTGGATTAACAACCATTGAGTATGAACCAAATTTAATAAAGGATTTTAAGGAAATTATAGAAAAAATTATCCCCAGTTCTAAATCATATCATCATGACAGTACCTGGGGAGATGGAAATGGTTTTTCCCATTTGCGAGCATCTCTAATAGGATCTTCCCTTGTGGTTCCAATATCAGAAGGAAAACTGCTCCTTGGGACATGGCAGCAGATAGTTTTTATTGATTTTGATAATCGGCCCCGAAGAAGAGAGATCAAAGTTCAGATAAGCGGAGAATAAAATTAATCAATTACAGAATTAATACAAAAGCATTAAGTAAGTTGACATAGACATTTAGTGTTGTCATTCCCGCGCAGGCGGGAATCCAGGGTTTCCCACGAAAGTGGGAATCCAGTTCCTTTATGTAGTTCCCCGCTTCCGCGGGGACGACGTCTGGATTCCTGCTTTTGCAGGAATGACGGTAAATGTAACATTGTTAATTTCGTTTGTATTAATTGAGTTTTTTGTTTTAAAGAGAGTGATGAAATGGTTACTTTATTTTTTAAAATCATAGATATAGAAGGAGGAACTAATGGTTGATTTTAGATTAACTGAGGAACAGATAGCATTACAGGAAATGGCAAGAGAATTTGCCTTAAAAGAATTAAGACCGAATGCTGCAAAATATGATGAAAGTGACGAGTTCCCTTGGGAAATTATGAAAAAAGCTTTTGAGGTTGGATTTTTGACATCCTCGATTCCTCAAGAATATGGGGGAGGAGGTCTTTCTACTTTAGATACTGTTATTATATGTGAGGAACTAGCATGGGGTTGTGCAGGGATGTATACATCGATAATGGCAAACTCCCTCGCCCTTACTCCTATTATTCTGTTTGGAAATGATGAGCAAAAAAGGAAATTTTTTACATCATTTACAAAAGAAATGGGCTTTGCCTCTTTTGCATTAACTGAAAGAGAGGCTGGTTCAGACGCTGGAGGAATAGCTACGACTGCCAAAAAAGCAAATGGAGAATATATAATAAACGGTTCAAAATGCTTCATAACAAATGGAGGAGTGTCAAAGCTTTCAGTGGTATTTGCAACAGTCGACAGAACAAGAGGTCCGAGAGGAATTACAGCCTTTATAGTTCCAATGGATACCCCAGGAGTTAAAATTGGAAAAATTGAAAATAAGATGGGACATAGAGCATCAAATACAGCAGAGATATTTTTTGATGATGTAAAAATTCCTGAAGAAAATTTGCTCGGAAAAGAAGGTATGGGATTTCTCGTCGCGATGAAGACCCTTGATAAAGCTCGTCCTTCTGTTGGAGCAGGAGGACTCGGGATTGCAAGAGCAGCCTATGAACATGCCTTAGAATATTCAAAGACAAGAAAGCAATTCGAAAAACCAATCGCTTCTTTTCAACATATTGCTTTTAAACTTTCAGAAATGGCAACCGAGATTAATGCAGCAAGACATCTTGTATATCATTCTGCATGGCTTCTTGATAATGGACTGAAGGCAACAAAAGAAGCTGCGATGGCAAAGTTATTCGCTACAGATGTAGCGATGAAGATTACAGTTGATGCCCTCCAGATATTCGGAGGATATGGATACATGAAAGACTATCCGATGGAAAAACTTGTAAGAGATGCAAAACTTATGCAGATATACGAAGGAACTAATGAAATTCAGAAATATGTGATATCAAGAGAAATACTCGGTCCTTTGAAATAATTTTTAATACAATAAATAAAAATTAATATTTTATTGATAATAAAAAAATTAGATTAATATTTATGTATAATTTTTATGGGGATTTATTTATTAATATTCACTAATGTCTAAAAATGCTTGACAAAATTTTTTAATATGCGTTATAAATTTAATTCATATTATATGTTATTGAAATTTATACTTTTATAGAATTTTAATTTAAAAAAGCGTGGCATTATTTATAAAATTCATGTAAAGGAGGAGGTGCAGTGATGGAGTTTAAAAGTAGATTTAATCAGCTGGCATTCACTATTCTAATTCCTGTTGTCATATTAATACTTTCATTAATTTTATTCTCATCACCAGAGAGGGCGATTGCACAGCAAGAAGCAGAATATGCAGGGATAGAACAATGTGAAATGTGCCATGAGGAAATGGTTAAAGCCTTCAAAGACACAATTCATGGAAAGAAAGGATTTGAACTTCGTTCTGACAAAGCATGCGAAACCTGTCATGGACCTGCTGGTGCTCATGTGGAAGCTGGCGGTGATAAAACAAAAATAAAGTCCGTTGCAGCTCTTACGAGTGAAGAAAAATCCGATATGTGTCTTCAATGCCATGAAAGAGGAAGAAAAATGTTCTGGTTAGGAAGTGCCCATGATGCACGAGGACTTGCCTGTCAGAACTGCCACAGTGTTCATAATGCAAAAGCTGAAAAAGCTCAGCTTGTTAAAGCGAAAGAGACTGAACTCTGCTTTTCATGCCACAAACAGAAAGAATCTCAATTCTACAGAGCATCCCATCATCCAATTAGAGAGGGAAGGGTTAACTGTTCAGACTGCCATAATCCCCATGGAACTCAGACTGCCAAATTAATTGATGCTGATTCAATAACTGAGAAATGTTATGAATGCCATGCTGAAAAAAGAGGTCCTTTTATATGGGAACATGTTCCTGTGAGGGAAGACTGTTCATTATGTCATGAACCTCACGGAACGAATCATCTCAAAATGCTAAAAGCAAAGTTACCTTTTCTCTGTCAGAGATGCCATTCAGACACAAGACACCCTGGCACACTTTACGATCAAACACAGATCCTTTCTAACAGATTATTCAACCGTTCTTGCACAAACTGCCATGCCTTAATTCATGGCTCTAATCATCCTTCTGGAAAGACATTTTTAAGGTAATGGAGGTGTGAAATGAGGAAATTATTAAATTTAATATTAATTTTTGGAATTATTTTTGGTTTGTCAATTTTGCCAGTTTCAGCAGAAGAAAAAGAGAAAGAAGAGGTAAAGGTAAAGGGCAGAGCTGTAACAGGAGCAGAAGATATTCAGACAGATGCTAAATCTTCAAAGTACTATGAATATAGAGATGTTCCAAGAGGATTCTATTTCAATCTTTTTGACTTAACCGTTGAAAGAGGAGACAGATATTTAAATTTCTATGCAAACAGGATAAGGCAGAAGGATGGAAAATATGGATTCTCATTAGGAGATTATGGAAAATATAATGTAGACTTTGAATGGGATAAGATTCCCCACAGGTTCAGCTTTGAAGGAAAGACTCTTTATGGGGAACTCAAACCAGGTGTTTATACATTATCAGACCAGATTCAGTTGGACGCTCAGAATGCTGTTGGAGATGGCGGACTGAATGCGCTCAGGTATATTGGAAAAGCAAGGACTCTGATTTCAGACTTTCTAACAGGAGCCCATGATGTTGGACTTGGGCTTATCAGAAACAAGGGAACATTAGACCTTACCTACAATCCATCCGTTCCTTTAAGCATTAACTTTAATGCTTCAAGAGAGGCAAGAAAAGGCACACGACCTATTGGAGCTTCATTTGGATTCAGCCATGTTGTGGAAGTTCAAGAGCCTATTGATTATAATACTACAAATGTAGATGCGAACTTAGAATATTCAAAACAATGGGGAACACTCCGGGCAGGATATTATGCTTCTACATTTGAAAATGATATTCAGACTTTAATTTGGGATAACCCATATAGAATTACTGATCAAAGTTATCACGCTCCCGTAGGTGCGTATGTATGGGGAAATGGAAGTGTAAGAGGACAGATGGCTCTGATGCCTTCAAATTCAGCTCAAAAATTCTACATCAATAGTTCCTTTAAGTTATTAAAATCAACGAGATTGAATGGTTCAATTTCCTATGGCTCATTCTCTCAAAATGAAAAACTTCTTCCCTATACAATAAATACAGCGATAGTACATGAATACTCAGGCGCTTTAAATTCTCCTGCTGACACAGCCAATGCAAAAGCAAATATAACATCGATGGATTTTACCCTTATATCAAAAATTATTAAAAACGTATATTTGAATGCTGGATATAGATACTACAATTTTGACAATCAAACTCATGAATTGCATCTTCCCGGTTATTCAAGGTTTGATCAGGTTTGGGAAGAGGTTCCGGTGTCAGTTGAGCCATATAAATTTGTACAATCAAGATATTTTGGGGATTTATCGTTTAATCTGATAAAAAACACTTCGTTCAAAGTTGGTTACTCCTTTTACAGCATTGAAAGAAAATTAGGAGAAGAAGATGAGGGAAAGAGCGATGAAGGAACATTAAAAGCTTCTATTGACAGCAATTTAACTGACTGGCTTCTTTTAAGAGTCTCTTATCTAAGCGCTAAAAGAGAATGGTCTTTAGAGGGCAAAAAAGATCTTTATCTTCTCAGACTTCCGGGAAGCTTTAATTTCAGAAGATACCATGAAGCGAATAGAGACAGAGAAGGAATTAATTTCCTGGTTGGAATTTCACCAATTAAAAACCTTGATTTTTCAGCTTCATATATGTCAGGAAAAGATAAATATCCAAAGTCTGATTATGGATTAAAAACAGATGACTTTTCGTTGTATTCTTTTGATTTGTCATATTCTATTGGGGCAAATTCTGCAATTTATGGGTTTTATTCGAGAGAAGAATATAAAGGTTATCAGGGTGCAAGACAAACTGCCAACCCTCCCTATGATAAGATTTCTGCAAGTACTCTCAACGACTGGTTTGCAACCTTAAAAGATACAGTAGATACTTTTGGTGGAGGTTTAAATACATATCTAAAAAAGGATAAAATTAATTTTGACCTTTCCTATACATATTCAAAGGCTGATGGAACTTCTGATTTATATTCACCTCCTGGAAGAGAAGGAACAGGACCTGATTTAGCAGCAAATTTCACAAAGAAAATTGACACAACAACGCTTCAAACTATCAGAGCAAGATTACTTTGGAAACTAAGACCCCGTTTCTCAGTTGCTTTAGGGTACTGGTATGAACAGTACGACCTTGAAGACATTACAAGAAATGACTGGAAAGTCGACATGCTTGCTACAGGTTATGCCCTTTATTTGGGAGCCCTTGAACCAGCATATAAATATCATGTTGCATTTCTTACATTCATTTGTAGCTGGTAATTAGAAACAGTGAACCGTAAAGCGTGAATAGTAAATAGTAGACAGAAACCAGTAAAAAGAAAAAATAGAAGGCAGGAGTAAATCTTCTGCCTTTTTTATTTTTAGGGAGTTAAGATTGCGTTTAAATTTTTCGAGAGGCCAATCATCCTCTTCGCTCAGAAGATGATTGCCCTCTCTCAATATAGGAGTGACATTTGACTAAAAAAGTTAATTTATATATATAAAAAAGTGAATGGAGATGAAGTTTGGCTGAGGATAAGAAACGTTTAATGGATAAAAAAAAAGATTGGGAGAGAAAAAACCTTGAGCCATACGTTAAATCGTCTCCTGAAAGACAAAAAGAATTTACATCCGTTTCAGGAAGGAAAATCAAAAGACTTTATACACCCCTCGACCTTGATAATTTCTCATATTTAGAAAAATTAGGATTTCCTGGAGAATATCCTTTTACAAGGGGAATTCATCCAACGTTATATAGAGGAAAATTGTGGACAATGCGGCAATTCTCAGGATTTGGAAGTCCTGAGGATACAAATAAGAGATATAAATATTTACTCTCTCAAGGTCAGACAGGTTTGTCTGTAGCATTTGACCTTCCTACATTAATGGGAGTCGATGCAGACCATCCCCTTGCCACAGGTGAGATTGGAAAGTGCGGAGTGGCAATTTCATCATTAAGAGATATGGAAGTTCTTTTTGATGGAATAAACCTGGGAGAAATATCCACATCGATGACAATCAATGCTCCTGCAGCAGTTCTCTGGGCTATGTACATAGCAGTTGCGGAAAAACAGGGTGTAAGCCCGAAAGTTATAAGAGGAACCATTCAAAACGATATCCTTAAAGAATACATAGCTCAGAAAGAATATGTTTTTCCGCCAGAGCCATCGATGAAGCTTGTTGTGGATACATTTGAATTTGGTTCTAAAGAAGTTCCTCAGTGGAATACAATTTCTATCTCCGGATATCATATAAGAGAAGCAGGAGCAACTGCAGTTCAGGAACTGGCCTTCACATTGAGAGATGGCATTGAGTATGTAGAATGGGCAATAAAAAGAGGACTTAATGTAGATGAGTTTGCACCGAGGTTATCATTTTTCTTCAATTCTCATAATGACTTTTTTGAAGAGATTGCAAAATTCAGGGCAGCGAGGAGAATGTGGGCAAAAATAATGAAAGAAAGATTTAAAGCAAAAAATGAGAGATCCTGGTGGTTGAGGTTTCACACGCAGACCTCTGGTGTATCGCTTATGGCACAACAACCTTATAACAACATAGTAAGGGTCGCAATTCAGGCTTTAGCTGCAGTTTTAGGTGGCACCCAGTCTCTTCATACAAATTCAATGGATGAAACTTATGCCCTTCCCGCAGAACAGGCAGTAACCATAGCATTGAGAACTCAGCAGATTTTAGCCTATGAAAGTGGAGTTGCAAACACAATTGACCCTTTAGGTGGATCCTATTACATGGAAAAAATAACTGATGAGATTGAAGAAAAGGCAAATGAATACATTAAGAAAATTGATGATTTAGGAGGGATGGTTAGAGCAATTGAAGCTGGCTTCCCTCAAAGAGAAATTCAAGAGAGCTCATACTGGTACCAGAAAGCTGTGGAAAGAAAAGAGAAAATAATCGTTGGAGTTAATGAATTTATTATGGAAAATGAAAAAATACCAACTCTTGTTGTGGATGAGGCAGTGGTAGAACATCAACTTCAAAGATTAAAAGATGTAAAAAACGAGAGGAATACATCTTATGTAAAAGAAAATCTTGAAACATTGAAGAAAGCTGCCATTGATAATGAAAATTTAATGCCTTATATCTTGAAATGTGTTAAATCTTATGCCACATTGGGAGAAATAATGGATTCCTTGAGAGAAATATGGGGGGGCTATCAGGAGCCGATACAGTTTTAAATGAAAAAGAAAAGAGTAGACAGTGAAGAGAAGAAATTTTAAAAATAGATAGAATGGAAAGAAAGATTAGAGTTTTAATTGCTAAACCTGGTCTTGATGGTCATGATAGAGGAGCAAAAGTTGTTGCCCGTGCTCTGAGAGATGCAGGAATGGAAGTTATTTATACAGGTTTGAGACAGACTCCAGAACAGATTGTTAGTTCAGCTCTTCAGGAGGATGTTGATGTAATTGGCTTGAGTATTCTTTCAGGAGCTCATAATTATCTTTTCCCAAAAATTATGGATTTATTAAAAGAAAAGGAGATGGAGGATGTTTTAGTTTTTGCAGGCGGAATAATTCCAGAGGATGATATCCCCTACCTTAAAAGTATTGGAATCGAGGAAATTTTTTTACCAGGGTCATCAACAGAAGATATTATTAAAGCTATAAAAACCAGAATAGAGGAAAAAAGGAAAAAAGAAAAATCATAGTGTGCTGTCCCATAAATATCTTAAATTACAAACAGCTTCTCATGAAGCACACTGAAGGAGTATGGGGAAGGTACTTCCTCCCGAGACCAATGGCTCGGGAGGGGGTGCTCAGCGGAGCGTCTAAGGAGATCTTTCTCCCATAGGGAAAGTGTCGTGTCACAAAAGAATAATGAAAGAAATTTAAGTGACACGACAATAGGAGGAAATATGGTAAAGGCAGATATAATTAATAAGATTATTTCAGAGGCTGAGATAGAAAAAAAATATATAGTATCAGGAGTAAATAATATAATTGAGATAATGAGAGAAACCTTGAAAACAGGAGAGAAAATTGAATTAAGGGGGTTTGGAGTGTTTAAAGTTGTAGCGAAAAAGACCGGAATCGGAAGAAATTTACAAAATAACACTCCTTTAGAACTTAAAGAAGGAAAAAGAATTAAGTTTAAAAGTGGGAAAAATCTCAAGAAAATATAGAAATTAATTCCTTTTATAAAATAGATTAAAAATCATTTTTCATAACATTTATGAATTTAGAGGCAATAATGAAGATATTGAAAGTTAACAGTTTTAATTTTAGAGAACAAATTTTAAATTCTGAAAGATTAGTTTTGGTTGAATTTGGGGCAGAGTGGTGTCCTCCATGTAAAAGACAGAGGCCAGTTTTAGAAGAAATCGCTGAGGAGTATAAAGAAAAAATTATCGTGGGAATTCTTGATGTTGGTGAATCTCCTGAAATAGCTGAAGAATACAGTGTTATAAACGTTCCTCAGATATTGGTTTTTAAAAAAGGAGAGAGAGTATCGACACTTTCAGGATTCCAGCCCAAATCGAAACTCATTTCTGTGATTTCCAACCTGACTTAATCAGGAAGGAATAGGGGTCAAATCTTCATTGCTCATCTGAGATTACTTATTATATTTCGTAGAAGTTAAAGAGGGCGGAAAGAACCATGCTCCCTCAGCATTCGTGACGGTTTTCAGGAACCTTCGGTTTCTTGGCCACCTTCCTGGTCTTAAATCCTTGGCTCAGAAGATGGTTGGCTTCTTAACTTAAATAATGAAGATCTGACCCCTTGTAACTTATGTATTAAATTTGGAGAAAAACTTTCTTTCTGGTATATTAGAAAATTTCTGATTGCTGTATTTAAGATTTAATTAATAATATTAATTTAGTTTAAAGTTTTAACAGGGAGGAAATGATGGCAAAGATTGAAGAGAAAGAAATACTTGTTTTCAGGAGTGATAAAGTAATACAAACGAATTAAATAAATTGACATGTAGGGCAAGGCTTTAGCCTTGCATTAAGCAACCCCCGAATCAAGTTCGGGGCAGGCTCTGAAGGGTTGCCCTACAAATTATTTATTGCTTTTGTATTAGTTAATTGAGCAGTTACCTGAAAGAATAAAATTGAAAGAAAGAGTTAATTTTACAAAAATTGATCTTTTGATGATTACAATAATGTTAATCTGGGGGTTGAATCTTTCATTAATTAAATATTCCCTTATAGAGATGAACCCACTTTCGTTTAATGGAATTCGATTGATTTTAGCATCTTTTTCTCTTCTTTTCTTTACTTATATTTTCGAAAAAAATTTAAAGGTTCAAAAAGAGGATTTTATAAAGATTATTTTTATAGGAGTTGTAAGCCATACTGTTTATCAATTTGTTTTTATAAACGGAATTAACAAAACAACTGCTTCTAATACCTCAATTATTCTTGCAACATCTCCAATTTTTGTTTCTCTTCTCAGTTCGTTTTACAAACATGAAAAGACTCACTGGCTTGGATGGATAGGAATTTTTGTCTCTTTTTTTGGAGTATATTTAATAATCCTTGGAAAATCAGGTGGGTTTAAAATTTCTTCATCTTATTTTAAGGGTGATGTGTTAATATTGTTGGCATCGATTCTCTGGTCATATTACACAGTTTCCTGCCGTCCTTTGTTGAAAAGATATTCACCCCTGAAACTTACTGCAATTACAATGGGAATCGGCACTCTATTTTTTATTCCTGTGTCAATGAAGGATATGCGGAATATTCACTGGCAAAGTATTTCATTAAAGGCTTATGGAGGACTTCTATACTCAACTTTCCTTGCTATAGTCTTTGCTTTTGTCATATGGTATTATTCTGTTCAAAAGGTTGGAAATAGCAGAACTGCAATTTATTCTTATCTTCAGCCTGTTTTTGCGGTGATTTTTGCTTTTTTACTTCTTTCAGAAAGATTGACATTAATACAGTTTTTAGGGGCTTTAATAATATTTATCGGAATATATTTAGCTAAAGTGGGATATAATTCCTTAGGGACATAATAGTTTAGTCAGCAAAGAATAAGAAGTCAACCATCCCCTTTACTCAGAAGTTTTAGAGTGATCAGCAAGGGTGACTTCAAAAACACGCTGTATTTTCCCCAGCGAGGAAAATAACAGCTCGGCACTCATGCTTCGCTCTTCTCTCCCGATATCCATCGGGAGAGAAACCATGCCCGCTCCGCATTCGTGACGGTTTTCTCCGCCACCCTTCCTGCTCACTCTTTTATGTTCAGTGTTTAGAATTTGCTGTTTCTTAGGTATTTAGATGCTCG
>JBFLYD010000013.1 GCA_040756905.1 Acidobacteriota bacterium | reverse complement strand
AATATGTATTCCGCACCCTCCTACATGCACCATTCTGGTGCATGCAAATAGATGATTTAAATTTAAATAAAAACCTTTTACACACTGCCCTTAAGGGCAGTGCTAGGAGCCTTTCGGATAAAAGAGAGGTGATTAATTCTCCTGACATTTCAGTTCTCCGAAAGGCTCCTATGAGCTGCTCAGCGAAGCGTCTAAGGAGATCTTTCTCCCATAGGGAAAGTGTCATGTCACAAAAGAATAAGGAAAGATATTTAAGTGACACGACACTAGCTGAACATTTTAAGATTAAATGGAAAAAATAAAGAAAAGATTCATTTATTATACATTTTAAAGTATCGTATTTCTTGATGGGAGTTTATTGAATATAATTTTAAAAATTAAGGAGGAAAAAGTGGGATTTCAAAAACTATTTCGTCTTGTAATGGGCATTTTGATTTTAGGGACTGTGTTGCTTGGACATTTTGTAAACCATAACTGGTTAATTTTAACTGGGATATTTGGGTTAGGGCTTATTCAATCTGCCTTTACTAACCGATGCATTGTGATGGAAATTTTGAAATTATTTGGAGCTAAAGAAAAACAGGTTTAAAAAATATTCAAGAAACTGTCTGCTGAACACCTTTCATTACTTTACTTCTTTTTTCAATTTTCCGAATGTAATAAAAAATGAGAAAGAAGAATAATATCAGAAAAGAAACTGATAAATACAGGTTGTTGTAGAAAAGAAAGGATAACCCAAGAAGGATTCCAGTAAACATATGAGAGAGAATTGTCATCGCATTTGCAGGTATTAAATCAATAGGAGATGAGTGGTATTTTATAGCATATTGAATTGTTTTTATACCAAGAGGAATGGTTGATAAAGCTATTATAGAAGCGAGAGGTATTTTACCGAATAATGAAAATATCAGAACGATTATGTAAGTTAAAGAAATTATTGCAATGTAGAGTTTTGCTGCATTTTTCCTTCCGAGTCTTACAACAAGTGTGTTTTTTCCAACTGCTTTATCAGCGTTGTAATCAGGAAATTCATTTATGTATAGGACTCCTGCTATTAAAAGAGCCACCGGGAGCGAAGCAATTAAAGCTTCAGTAGAAAATTTCTGAGCTTGAACAAAATATGCGCCGAGTGTAATAAGAGTTCCGAAGTTTAAGCCGACAAGAAGCTCTCCAAATCCCCTTGATGCCCAGTTAAAGGGAGGTGCAACATAGAAAAAGCTTGAAATCACTCCAACTAATCCTAAAGCAAGGATTTGCCATCCTTTAACAATTGTTAGATATATTCCAATCCCTGAGCCAAGAATGAAGAAAAACATTCCTCCTGAGAATACTTCAAGGGGCGAAAGCAATCCAAGCTGTATCATTCGCGAGCCACCACTAAAAGGTCTAACAAATTCACGATTTATGTCATCGTTTAACGATTTATGATCAAAGTAATCATTTACTATATTACATCCCAGGTGAAGGAAAACTCCACCGAGTAAGGTTAAAATAAAAGAAATAAAATCAATTTTTTTGAGATGATACCAGGCAATTGATGTTCCCAGAAGAACAGGAATCACTGAAGCAGTAAGAAAAGGGGCTCTTAACTCTGTAAACCATACTTTTAACTTGCTTTTAAATTTTTTCCAATCATCCGAAATCGAAATATTTTCTGGAAATTCAATAACTGTAGGTGGGGTTCCTTGGACTATTTCCTTAAAAATTCTATATTTTATTGAAAAAGGAATAATCTTTAGGCAATGAAGAAGCCCTGAATTCCCGGAATCCACTAAATATTTAACAACTGGAGATTTTGTGGAGAGTGCTTTTAAGGCAATTTCTCTTTCTTTTTCATCTTCAACTAAAGACGCATTTCCTGAGATTTCTATTTCTTTTGAATCTCCAAGTTCTTTTTCTTCTACATGTATAAGCATTGATATGTTTGAGTTAATAAGAATTTGATGAATTTTCGGGTCGTTTTTCATCGAAGCCACATAGATGCTGAAATCATCGTTTGCATAGAAATGCATCATTCTTGATTTTATGGATTTACCTGCTAAAGTTGAGACAAATAAAACATCCTTTTTTTTTAGGATATCAAATATTTTTTCTTTTGAATGCATTATATCTCCTTTCTGTTTTTAAAATGAAAGATAGATTTTAAGATTTCAGTAAAAATTAGTCAAGTAAAACTTAGATGATATTGCATTTCTAACCGAAATGAAAAATTTTCACAAAAAGTGTTTATATTTGAGAGGGAATCCGCTAAATTTACAATCCTTCTTCACTTATTAAATAAACCAAAATTGCAAGTGCTGCTGAACCTAATTCCATCTCTCTGGGATGAACTGCGGAAAAGACATCGTGCGCTGAATGGTGTAAATCGAAGTACCGCTGGGTATCGGGAACATACCCGATTTTAACTTTACAGCTTTTTATCTGGGAGACATCAGCTCCACTGCCTCCAGAACGCACCCATTCGATTTCAGCTTTTTGTAATATCGGCAACCAGCTGTTAATTTTTTGAATAATTGCTGAGTCTCCCTCAACACTGAATCCTCGTGGAGTAAATGCACCCCTATCAGATTCGATAGCTGCTATATGTATTTCTTCACTGGTATCTGCATACTTACCATAAGCAATAGCGCCTCGTAATCCATTTTCTTCATTGATAAAAAACACACACCTAATCGTTCGTTTTGGTTTTATGCCAAGTCTTTGAAATAAATTCAAAACTTCCATTGATTGAATGCAGCCAGCGCCATCATCGTGGGCTCCTTCTCCTTGATCCCAACTATCAAAATGACCTCCAACCACAATCACTTCTTCAGGCTTTTCAGAACCAATGATATCTCCCATCACATTATAGGATTGTACATCGGGAAATGCTTTGCACGAGAGTCTGAGTCTTATTTTCAATAATGAGTCTTTCTTCAATGCTGCGCTTAAGAAATCAGCATCTTTCAAACCAATTGCAACAGATGGAACCTTCACCAAGTTATCAAGATAATGCATTGCACCCACATGCGGAATATTGTCGTATTTTGTTGTAACTGAACGAACAATTGCTGCAACTCCGCCGACTTTTGCAGCTTCGATTGCACCTGAAGAGCGTTGATTAACAGCACTGCCATAAGAAGCAAATGTATTTATTACGCCCCTATCCATCGGACGGTTAAAAAAGATTATTTTTCCTTTTGTTCTGTCGCTAAGGGCATGGAGTTCATCAAATGTTTTAACCTCTAATACTTCAGCTGTGATTCCTGACGGAGGAGTTGCAACACTTCCACCGTATGCTGATATGTTTAATTTTTTTCCCTTAAAAAGCTTTGATTTAACAATTTCTGCCTTTTCTACATCTCCACGCACCCATTTCGGAACCATCACTGGTTGGAGTGTCACACGATCGAATCCGAGTTTCTCCATAGTTGATTTAGCCCATTGAATAGCTTTAAGAGAATTTTCCGACCCGCTTAAGCGGGGACCGATGGCGCAGAGTTCGCTAAGAAGATCGTATCCTTTTTGATCTATTAATGCAGTTCGGACAAATTCAGTTACAATCTTCATGTAGTGAGCTTGCCGCTCGGATTCCATTGTTTGCGCTGAAACTGTTGAATTGATTGGAAGTATGATAAATGTGAAGATGAGATACTCTATGGGAAGTTGTTTAAGAAAAGATCTTAAGATGTTCATAAAAACCTCCTCCTTTATGGTTCACCAATGAGGAAATTTATAGCATGTTAAAAAATGCGATGTCAATAAAAAATATTCTCCATCAGGATCTCTCAGTTATATGGTTTTATCAAATTAATAAGTAAAAATATGTGGTAAAAAAGCTCTTATTTATTTAAAATATAAATTTCATTTTTAATTTAAAGCAAACGCATTATATAAATGTAGGGCAACCCTTTAGGATTGCTTGATGCAAGGCTAAAAGCCTTGCCCTACATGTAATATTATTTATTGCATTTGTATTAGTTCAAAAAAATAATTATAAGATGAAAGTTTTAGTTTTAGGAGCAAGTGGGTTTATAGGTTCTCATATTGCAAGAGAATTGCTTAAGGAAAATTTTAATGTAAGAGTGTTGATAAGAAAAACAAGTAATATTGAGACAATAAAAGGACTAAACTTGGAGATATATTACGGAGATTTATTCGATAGAGATTCGATTACAGCGGCTTTAAAAAATTGCAATTTTTTAATCCATTCTGCTGGGCATTATCCTAAATTTTCTCTTAAGATGAGAGAAGAATTGGAGATAGCCCGTATTCAAATAAGAAATGTCCTTGATGCTGCTTTGAGCTCTAAAATAGAAAAAATGATTTACACAAGCTCTCTTTCTACTCTGGGAAAAGGAGAGAAAAGAGGGTCAATAATAAATGAAAATCACCCTTATAATTTACAAAATGTAAGAAGTACATACCACAGGATTAAATACACTATGGAAAAAGAAGTTTTTGAGTATACAAGAAAGGGGCTTCCTGCTGTTGTTCTGAACCCTACGTTCTGTATAGGTGAATATGATTTTAAGCCCCCTGAATACTGCATTATTTCAAGAATTGTAAACAAGCAAGTTCCAGCATATATTCAAGGAGAGATGAATGCAGTTGATGTGAAGGATGTGGCAAGAGGCCATGTTCTGGCATTGAAACAAGGAAGAATTGGTGAAAGATACATATTGGGAAACAAAAATATGACAACAAAAGAATTTTTGTTTTTAGTCTCACAATTAGCTGGTGTAAAGCCACCAAAAATAAAAATTCCATATAGAATTTCATTATTAGCAGGTTATTTGAGCGAAACAGTTGCATTTTTATTGAAAAAAAGACCTTTCATTCCTCTTTCTGGGATTTATTTAAACAGATTCTCTTCGTATATGAATTCTTCAAAGGCAATCAAAGAATTAGGCTTCCCCCAGAGTCCATTAGAAGATGCAATAAAAAGAGCCATTAAGTGGTATTATCATATTGGCTACATCAAGCCTCGTTAAATTGACTTTTTATCTGTTGTTTTTTATAATTTTATTTAAAAGACTAATACAATGAAAGCAATTCTTGTGGTCGATATGTTAAAAGGATTCTGCAAAAAAGGAGCTCCCCTCTATGTGGGCGATGTTTGTGATGAATTAATTCCGAAAATGCGAAAATTTCTTTTAAAAGCGAAAGAAGAAAATGTCCCGATTTTCTACATCTGTGATAACCATGCTCCTGATGATTTAGAATTTAAGATGTTTCATCCGCATTGTATAGAAGGAACAGAAGAAGCAGAGGTTATGGATGAATTTAAAGATATCCAGGGTGAGGTGATAAAGAAGAATAGATACTCAGGATTTTTTAACACTGATTTAGATTCAAGATTAAAAGAAATGGGAATAAAGAAATTACAGGTAATAGGTGTTGCAACTGATATATGTGTTCTTCATACAGTAGCTGATGCGCGAAACAGAGATTATGAGGTTGAAGTTATTGAAAATCTTGTGGGAAGCTTTAACAAAGAAGCCCATGATTTTGCTCTAAGGCATATAAAAAGAGTATTAGGAGCAACCATAGAAAGGTTTAATGAATAATGGCTCTTTCAGAAGAAAAAATTAATTTTTTTAATGAGAGAGCTGACATTTATTTTCTCAGAAGCAAAAAAATCCTGGAACAAGAAAGTTTGAATCCTGTGGTTTCGATGGAATTTTTTGGAAGTAGAAAGGGAATTTTTTGTGGAATTAAAGAGATTGTAGAAATTCTCTCAGATATATTAAGCTCTCATGATGAAATATGGACTATTGAAGAAGGAGAAGAATTCGATGAAAAGGAAATTGTGTTAAGAATAAAAGCACCCTATAATTCTTTCGGATACCTCGAGACCTCCCTCCTTGGAATGCTCGCCCATGAGAGTGGATGGGCTACTGCTGCCAGAGAGTGCGTTGAAGCAGCTCAAAATATTCCTGTTATAAGTTTTGGAGCAAGGCATGTTCACCCTGATGTTGTAGGCAGGATGGAATACGCTGCTCAGGTAGGTGGTTGTGCTGGAGCTGCTACAACAATCGGAGCAGGGTCATTCAATCGAAATCCTATTGGCACTATTCCCCATGCAATGATTTTAATCTTTAATGATACTGTAAAAGCAGCTCTTGCCTTCGATAAATATATGGAAAAAGATGTAGCAAGAGTAATTTTGATAGATACTTTTAAGGATGAGGTTGAAGAAGCAAGAAGGGTTGCTAAAGAAATGAAAGATAAACTCTGGGGAGTAAGACTGGACACTCCTTCAGAAAGGGGAGGTGTTACCCCTGACCTTGTTAAAGAAGTGAGGTATGCTCTGGATACCGAGGGTTGCAAGCATGCAAAGATTGTTGTCAGTGGAGGAGTTAACCCTGAGAAAATAAAAAATTTTGTTAAAGAAAAGGCTCCTGTGGATATATTTGGCATTGGAAGTTACATCACGAAAGCTCCTCCCATTGATTTTACAGCAGATATAAAAGAAATAAACGGGATCCCCATAACAAAGAGAGGAAGGATTCCTGGAATCACAAACAATCCAAAATTAAAAAAAATAAAACTGAAAGGATAAAAATATGACTCAAATACAGGAAGCAAGAAGAGGAAATATAACCAGCTCGATGAAAATCGTTGCTGAGAAAGAAAGTATTCAAGTTGAAGAACTTGGAGAACTCATCGCAAAAGGTCTGGTTGTTATTCCTCATAATAAAAAACACTCAAATTTATTTCCAATCGGAATAGGTTATAAACTGAGAACTAAAGTGAACGCAAATATCGGAACATCAATTGATTATCCCCATTTAGAAGAAGAATTGAAAAAACTTGATGTGGTGCTGAAATTTGGGGCAGATACAGTAATGGATTTAAGCACAGGTGGAAACATCAATAAAATAAGAAAAGAGATAATGAAAAGGACATCTGCTCCCGTTGGAACTGTTCCTATTTATCAGGCTTCAATTTTAGGCATATCAAAAAGAGGAAACATGATAGACATGACTGAAGATGACCTTTTCTCAGTGATTGAAATGCAGGCAGAGGATGGAGTTGATTTCATGACAATTCATGCTGGACTAACATTGAGTGGGGTTGAGATGCTTAAAAAACATCCGAGATTGACTAAAGTTGTATCCCGTGGAGGTGCATTCATCCTTGGATGGATGTTGAAAAATCAGAGAGAAAATCCATTCTACGAGAAATTTGATAGGCTTCTTGAAATTGCCCTTAAATATGATATAACTCTCAGTCTCGGAGATGGACTGAGACCTGGTTCAATAGCAGATGCAGGAGATAGCGCTCAGATAAATGAATTGCTCGTTTTAGGAGAACTCACGAAGAAATGCAATGAAGCTGGAGTTCAGGTAATTGTTGAGGGACCTGGCCATGTTCCCCTGGATCAGATTACTGCCCAGGTTAAATTTCAGAAGAGAATTTGTAATAATGCACCTTTTTATGTTCTTGGGCCTCTCGTTACAGATGTGGGAGCAGGCTATGACCATATTACCGCTGCAATAGGAGGAGCAATTGCTGGTTCAGCAGGAGCAGACTTTCTATGTTATGTAACTCCATCTGAGCATATAGCTCTTCCCGATGTTGAGGATGTAAGAGATGGCGTCATTGCTTTTAGGATTGCTGCCCATGCTGCAGATATTGTAAAAGGAATTAAAGGCGCAAAAGAATGGGATGAAAAAATGTCAAAGGCAAGATATGAGCTTGGATGGGAAGAACAGGCAAAATTGTCGATAGACCCTGAAAAATTCAAAGAAATAAGAGAGAAAAGAAAGACATCTTCAAATGCATGCTCCATGTGCAGTGATTTTTGCGCTATGAAAATTGTGAGTGAATTTCTTGGAGATGATAATGTCAAGTATCTCCTATAAAAATCATAATCTTTTTTTTGGAACCGGAGGAAAACCAAACAGCACAATTGGCACCTCCACTGAGGATGGTATAAAAAGAATAAGAGAATTAAACCTTGACTGCATGGAAATAGAATGGGTCAGAGGAGTTCATATTAAAGAAGAGGGAACGTTCTCAATTAAAAAAATTGCCTCGGAGAAAGAAGTAAAGCTTTCAGTCCACGCTCCTTATTTCATAAACCTCAACTCTGAAGATAAAGCGAAGAGAAAAGCAAGTATGGAGAGAATATTTGATTCAGCAAGGATGGGCAAGCTTTCAGGAGCAGAGAGTGTTGTATTTCATACAGGGTATTATGGAAATTCTCCTAAAGAAGCTTACAAAACAATCCTTGATGGAATTAAAGAAATAAGTAAAGAATTAAAAGCTGAGGATAATTTTATTATACTCAGGCCTGAAACCTCAGGAAAACAATCTCAATTTGGCTCCCTTGACGAGATATTGAATCTGTGCTCTGAACTTGAAGGTGTAGAACCATGTATTGATTTTGCTCACCTTCATGCGAGAGAAAGAGGAAAGCTTAACACCTATGAAGAGTTCTATAATATTTTAGAAAAAGTTGAGAAGAAACTTGGAAAACAATCTTTGTTGAACATACATATTCATGTATCAGGAATAAGTTATGGAGATAAAGGTGAAAAGAAACATTTAAATCTAAAAGAATCTGACTTCAGGTATGATGAGTGGATCCAAGCTTTAAAAGATTTTAATCTTAGAGGATTGGTTATAATAGAAAGCCCGAACTTAGAGCAGGATGCAATTCTTCTGAAGGGTCTTTATAGTGGGACAAAATTTAAGAGTTAAGTTTTTAGGAGTAAGAGGAAGTTATCCAGTCTGTTCCAGAGAATTTTTAAGATTTGGCGGGAATACTCCTTCAGTTCTTTTAGAGTTTGAAGACACTGCTATTATATTTGATGCAGGAACAGGAATTATAAATGCAGTAAAAGAGTTAAAAAATAAAGATTTTATCTGGATATTCCTTTCTCATCTTCATCAGGATCACATTGAAGGATATCCATTTTTTATCCTGAACGAAGAAATAAGAAGAAAGATTGACACATTCGGTCCAAACTTTAGGAAAGGATTTTTCAGAATCCTCTCAACTTATTTTTCTTATTCTTTCTCTCCCATACCTTTTAAGAGATTTATGAAAAGAGAATCTATATTTGGATTGAATGGTGGAGAAATAATTTTTACAGATGATAACACCCCACAAATCTTACGAAGAAAAAATGTTCATACCAAAAGAAGTTTCTATGTAGAATCGATAAAAATGGATTCTCATCCAAATGATGGCGTGTTAGTCTATAAGACATTTTTAGGAAATAGGAGTATTGTGTATGCCACTGATGTTGAATTAAACAATAATGTAATAAAAATTATGATAGAATTCTGTCGTAATGCAGACATTTTAATCCATGATTCTCAGTACACAGATGAAGAATATTTTTCAAATGCAAATCCAAAAAAGGGTTTTGGGCATAGCACGTGGAGATTAGCCTGTGAACTTGCGAAAAAGAGTGAAGTAAAGCGGTTAATTTTATTTCATCATGACCCGTTTCATTCAGATGGAGAGATTGAAAAAATTGAGAGAGAGGCGAAAAAAGTTTTTTCAAATTCTTATGCAGCCTATGAAAATATGGAAATGGAATTATAAAAAAATATTATATTATTTTCTCTATTTTGGAGGAATCATATGAAAAGAATTAAATTAAGCAAAATTAAAAATGAAGTCAAAAAAGCAGTTCAGGATGCAAATTTTATTCTTGGAGAAGATGTGAAAGAGGTAATCAAAAATTCAATTGAAAAGGAAGAATCTTTAGCAGGAAAAGATGCCTTAACCCAGATAATTGAAAATGTAAAAGTTGCCTTTCAGGAGAAATTGGGATTATGTCAGGATACAGGAATTGCAGTTTTTTTTGTTGAAATGGGAGAAGATGTAAGATTTATAAAAGATAATGAATTAAAAAGTATTAGAGAGGCCATAACATCTGGAATGATTGAGGGATATAAAGAAGGTTACCTGAGAAAATCGCTTGCTGAAGACCCTTTGAGGAGGAAAAATACAGGTGATAATTCGCCTGCTTTTATTCACTGGGAAATAGTTCCAGGAGATAAGTTTAAGATAACATTCATTGCAAAAGGAGGCGGTGCAGAAAATATGAGTGCAATCCGTATGTTTGCGCCTGCTGCTGGATTGGAGGGAGTTGAAAATTTTGTGGTAGAGACTGTCAGTGAAGCTGGTTCAAACCCATGTCCTCCAGTAATTGTGGGTGTTGGAATTGGAGGAAATTTTGAAACCTCTGCTCTTCTTGCAAAGAAAGCATTACTTAGGAGACCTGTGGGTTCCCATAATCCAGATCCTTTTTATAAAGATATGGAAGAGAGATTGTTAAAGAAGGTTAATAATTTAGGCATAGGTCCTCTGGGACTTGGAGGAAGGATTACAGCTTTAGCAGTCCACGTTGAATCTTATCCATGTCATATCGCATCTCTTCCCTGTGCAGTGAACATCGAATGTCATTCTCATCGAGTTGTAGAGTTAGAATTTTAGGAAAAGGAGGGTAAAGTTGATAGAAATAAGGTTTCATGGTAGAGGGGGACAGGGAGTAGTTGTAGCTGCTAAAATTTTAGCAGACTCAATACTAAAGGATGGGAAGTACTGTTTAGCAATCCCGGAATTTGGTGTAGAAAGAAGGGGAGCTCCTGTATATGCATTTGCAAGAATCGATGACAAGGAGATTTTCCTCCGGTCAAGAATATATGAACCAGACCATGTTGTAGTCCTTGACCCTGTTTTAGTTTATTCAATCGATGTGACAAGCGGACTCAAAAAGAATGGAACAATAGTAATTAATTCTGAAAAAAGTCCTGAAGAATTTAGTTTTTCAAATGACTTCAGAGTTTATACGATAGATGCAACTGGAATAGCTGTGAAATGGAAGCTCGGGACAAGGGCGTCTCCAATTGTTAATACAGCAATTCTAGGTGCAGTTGCGAAAATACTGGGGATAACGAAGATCGAATCCCTAATTGCTTCAATAAAAGAATCTGTACCTACAAAACCAGAAGAAAATGCCATGGCAGCAAAGGAGGCTTACGAAATTGCAAAAGGATAAGAAAAAAATGAGAGAATCTGAATTGATAATAATTGAAAAAGAAAGTGACATGCCTCCAATGGCTATGTCCCTTGGATACATGACTTATAACAAAACTGGATCGTGGAGAAACATAAAGCCAATAATCAATTATGATATTTGTATAGATTGCATGATATGCTGGAAGTTCTGTCCTGATGCATGTGTATTAATTGAGAATGGAAGGCCTTTAATAGATTATGATTTCTGTAAAGGTTGTGGAATATGTGCAGAAGAATGTCCTAAAGATTGCATTGAAATGGTTGAGGAGGGAAAATGAGAAAAGTTATAATGGGAAATCATTCATTATCCTATGGTGCTCTTCTTTCTCGAGTTCAGGTCATATCAGCTTATCCCATAACTCCTCAAACGCAGGTTGTTGAACTTCTTTCTGAAATGTGTGCAAGTGGAGAACTAAAAGCCAAATTTATCAATGTTGAATCCGAACATTCTGCGATGGCTGCTTTAATAGGAGCTTCTGCAGCAGGAGCAAGGACATTCTCTGCAACTTCTGCTCATGGTCTTACTCTTATGCATGAATTACTACACTGGGCAGCAGGAGCAAGATTGCCCATAGTCCTTGGAAATATAAATCGAGCAATGGCTCCAGGATGGACAATCTGGGCAGATCAAACAGACTCTTTATCCCAGAGAGATACGGGATGGATTCAATTCTATTGCTCTTCAAACCAGGAAGTCCTTGATACAATTATTCAGGCATTTAAAATATCAGAGAAAGTGCTACTTCCTTCGATGATTGTGCTCGATGCTTTCTTCCTTTCCCATACATATGAACCTGTTGATATACCTGATCAGGTAGTTGTGGATGAGTATCTTCCACCATACAAACCAAAATATGTTCTGGATACAAAAGACCCGCATACGTTTGGTGGAATTACCTCTCCTGAGTATTACTATGAAATTAGATATAAAATGGAAATGGGAATGAGAGAATCTGTTGAAGTTATAAAACAGGCAGGAAAAGAATATGGAGAATTATTTGGAAGAGAATATGGTCTTATTGAAGACTACAGGTGTGAAGATGCGGAAATAATTTTTATAACTTCAGGAACAGCAGCTTCTACAGCAAAGGTTGTAGTGGATGAATTAAGAGAAGAGGGAAAGAAAGTTGGAAACCTGAAGATAAGAGTTTTTAGACCATTTCCGTTTAAGGAACTGAGAAGAATCATTGAACATGCAAAGAAAGTTGCTGTTATAGATAGAAACATTTCTTTTGGACATCATGGAATTTTTGCACAGGAAGTTAAATCGGCATTGTACAACCATTCTAACATCCCTGTTTTTGGGTTCGTTGCAGGGTTGGGAGGAAGGGATATTAACCCTCAAACTATAAAAGAAATCTATCACATTACAGAAAGTAATGAATATCCTTCAGAGAAAGTTTTTTGGATAGGAGTTAAAAAATGAGATTATCAATACCAGAACAGGAATTAATGACCCCAGGGCATTTGGCTTGCCAGGGCTGCGGCGCTACACTGGCAATGAGGTATACATTGAAGGCTTTAGGAAATGATACAATTCTTACCTTTCCCGCATGTTGCTGGTCAGTAATAGATGGTCCATTTCCCTATACATCTTTAAAAGTTCCTCTACTTCACATGGCATTCGAAGCAACAGGTGCTACTGCTTCAGGGATAAAGGCAGCATTAGAAATTAAAGGAAATACTGAAACAACTGTTGTGGGATGGGCTGGAGATGGCGGAACTTTCGATATCGGTTTGCAAGCTCTTTCAGGTGCAGCTGAAAGAAATGAGGATTTTATCTATATATGTTATGATAATGAAGCATACATGAATACAGGAATTCAAAGAAGTGGAGCAACTCCATGGGGAGCATGGACAGCTACAACTCCAGTGGAGAATTTTAACAGTATATTTAAGAAAAATATTGAAGAAATTCTTGCTGCTCATCGAATTCCTTATGTAGCTACTGCCTCAGTTGCCTATCCCGAAGATCTTGTAAAAAAAATAAAAAAAGCTAAAGGAATTAAAGGATTCAGATTTATTCATATATTTGCTCCATGTCCTCCGGGCTGGAAAACAAGATCAGAGGATACTGTTAAATTGGCAAGGCTTGCAGTACAAACAACTGTTTTTCCCCTTTATGAAATCGAGAATAGTGAAAAATATACAATAAATATAGTGATAAAAAAAAGAAAACCCGTTAATGAATACCTTGAACTTCAAGGAAGGTTTAAACATTTGAAAGAGGAGCACATAAATTTTATCCAGGAGAATATTGATAAAAATTGGGAGAAATTATTAAAAAAGGCAGGACTTATATAACTCAGGAGGATCGATGAAAAAAAGCTGGTATTTAATTTTTCTGGCATTGCCAATAATAGCATTGAGTATATTCTTGCTCAATCCGAAATCTTCTTCTAATGGAGAAGGGAAGAAAGCAATGGATTTTACTCTGAGTGATGTAGAGGGTAATAAGTTTACTCTTTCCCAGTTCAACGGAAATGTCGTTATCCTTAATTTTTTTGCCACATGGTGTAAATTTTGTAGAATGGAAATTCCTCATCTGGTTGAGCTGTATAATCAATACAAAGATAAAGGTTTAACGGTCATTTCAATTTCAGTCGATAGAAACCCCCATGAAGTTTTAAAACCTTTTATCCAAAGTTATTCAATAAATTTTCCAGTTCTAATAGGAGAAGAGAATGTGGTGAATGAATATTTTGGAGGAAACCAGGGAATTCCTTTTAATGTTGTGATAGATAAAAATGGCTATATAAGAAAAACATATGTGGGTGTGAGGGAAAAATCAGTGTTTGAAAATGATCTTAAAGAACTGTCAGAAGAAAAATGAGAAAATTTACCATCTGATTATTACAGCGCCCCAAGTAAATCCAGCTCCAAAAGCATCGACGAGAACGAGTTTTCCCTTTTTGAGTTTGCCATTATCATTCAATTCATCCAGGGCGATTGGAATAGTTGCTGATGACATATTTCCATATTTATCTATATTAATGTAGGTCTTTTCAATTGGAATTTTAGCTCTCTCAACAGTTGATTCTATAATTCTGATGTTTGCCTGATGGGGAATAAAAATGTCAATATCCTCTCCTTTTAAATTTGCTCTTTTAAGAACTTTTATTGCTGCATCTCCCATATTTTTTACAGCATGTTTGAAAACTTCATTTCCTTTCATTGTTATTGAGTGAAGTTTATTTTTTACTGTCTCAAAGGAAGCAGGCATACGTGTCCCTCCTGCAGGCTGAATGAGTAAATCTCCAAGATTTCCATCGGATGCAAGGTAGGAAGCGAGTATCCCTGACTCATCATTACTTTCTTCAAGAATGGTTGCGCCTGCCCCGTCTCCAAAAAGGACGCAGGTGTTTCTATCTTCCCAGTTAACTATTTTTGTAAGCATTTCAGTTCCAACAAGAAGGATTCGGTGGGCAATTCCAGTTTTTATCAAGCTTTCAGCTACCACCAGACCATATATCCATCCTGTGCATGCCGCAGAAATGTCAAAGGCAGGGATTTCTTTTATTCCCAGGCCTTTCTGAACCCAGCAGGCAGTTGCAGGGAAGAGAGTGTCAGGGGTAACAGTAGCAATTATTATCATGTCAAGGTCTTTTGGTCTGAGATTTGCCTTTTCTAAGGCCTTGAGAGATGCCTTGATTACCATATCAGAGGTTGCCTCATCTTTTGAAGCAATCCTTCTTTCCTTTATTCCAGTCCTTGTAGTAATCCATTCGTCAGAGGTATCCACCATCTTTTCAAGGTCAAAATTTGTAAGAACATCTTTCGGAACATATGAGCCTGTTGAGCTTATTTTGACTCTTTTCATTTTATCAACTCTGTATAAAATTAAATATTCTTTATAACATATAATTAATCAGTAAGCAAGAATTCGATTAACTCATGAGCCTCTTTTCACCCTCGATTTTCTTTATATCAGTGATATCCTGAGTGACTTCCATGCATCCAAGATATTCTCCATTTTTATCTCGAATGGCAAAATAGTGATTTACCTCTCTCATTTCTTCAAAGAAGTGTCCTTTTTAAATTTATTAATTTTTCTGCTTTTTGAAATTTTTTTTTCAGCAGATATGTAGAATGAAAAAAAATTTTTTCATATCTATAAATTTTTAGCAATTATTTATTGTAGTGTTATATCACTTAAATACATTTTACTATATTATTGTGCAGTGTGCTTTATGAGAATCTGATTGGTTGTAAAGATATTTATGGGACAGTACAATAGTCTTTTTTTAAAAATAGAAGAAAAGTGAAATATTTTTATTAAAAAATAGTTTAAAATTATGTAAAATTGAGGTTGATAAATAAAATATGCGAAAAATATTAAGAGTATCTTTAACTGGTGGAATAGCAACGGGTAAGTCAATTATTTCTGATGTGTTAAAAGAGAAAGGGTGTTTCATTTCTAAATCGGATCTGATTGCTCATAAATTGATGATGCCTGGAGAAGTAATCTGGGAACAGATTGTTTTTCATTTTGGAGATAGAATTTTAAACCCTAACAAGACGATAAACAGAAAAACACTCGGAGCTATTGTTTTTTCAAATGAAAAAGAGAGGGATTATCTAAATAATCTTATTCATCCAAAAGTTCTTGAAGAGAAGAAAAAAATCATAGAAAAACTTGAAAGAGATAGAAAATATAAAATATTTGTGTCTGAAGCTGCTCTAACGATTGAGGCAGGATTTGAGAAATATTTTCACAAGATAATAGTAGCCCATTGCCCTGATAATATAAGAGTGAAGAGATTGATGGAAAGGGATAAGATATCAGAAAATGAGGCATTAAAAAAAATCAGATCACAGATGGATAACGAAGAAAAAATAAAAAAAGCAGATTACGTAATAGATACATCAGGAACGATAGAAGAAACAAGAAAAAGAACTTTGGAAATTTATGAGTCTTTACTTATAGACTGGAAGATACTTAATTCATTGGAGAAGGAGAGGAAAAATGATAAAAAGAGCATTGATAAGTGTCTGGGATAAAAGAGGACTGGAAAAACTTGTAAAAACATTCATGGAGTTCAAAATTGAAATCCTTGCAACAGGAGGGACTTCAAGGTTTTTGAAAGAAATCGAAGTTCCCCATAACCTAATAGAAGATATAACTGGTTTTCCAGAGATACTGGAAGGAAGGGTAAAAACATTGCATCCAAAGATATTTGCGGGTATTTTATCAAAAAGGGACAATCCAGAACACTTAAAACAGGTTGAAAATTTGAAAATAAAAAATATCGATGTAGTTGTTTGTAACTTCTATCCTTTTGAAGAAGCGACAAAAGTGGAAAATTTAAGTCTTGATGAAGCTTTAGAGATGATAGATATCGGAGGGCCTTCTCTTATAAGGGCATCAGCTAAAAATTTTATAGATGTGATTCCTGTTGTTGACCCAGATGATTATCAGGAAATAATCGAAAGATTGCATCAAAACGATTATTTTCCAATTGAGTTCAGGAAGAGAATGGCTATTAAAGCATTTCAGAGAATTTATCTTTATGACATAGTTATCTATAATTATTTAAATTCTCTCCTTGAAAAAAAAGAGATTTTTCCTGAGGATTTAACTTTAAATTTAAAAAAACTCCTTGATTTAAGATATGGAGAGAATCCCCATCAGAGAGCATCGCTATACATTGAAAATGATAAATCTCCTTTTAAATTGATGAAAATTTTCCAGGGTAAGGAACTTTCATTCAACAACATTCTTGATATTGAAGCAGCTTATAAAATATACAATCAATTCAATGATCCTTTCTGTGTAATTATAAAACACAACAATCCCTGCGGAGCTGCTATAGGTAAAAGTGCTGATGATGCATTCTCTAAAGCTCTTTCAACAGACCCTATGTCTGCTTTCGGAGGGATAATTGGGTTTAACCAGGTTGTAGATGAAAAAACTGCCTCTCTCATTACTCTTAATTTTTTTGAAGTTGTAGTTTCGCCTCACTTCAATCAAGAGACTCTCAAGATATTCTCAGCAAAGAAGAATTTAAGAGTGGTGGAAATAGAATCAGGTTTTAATGAATATATCGATTTTAAGAGAATAAGCGGGGGTTTTCTCATTCAAGAAACTGATTCAGGAGAGATAAGAAAGGATTCAATTAATGTTGTAACAGAAAAGAGCCCTTCTGATAATGAAATGGAAGATATGATGTTTGCATGGAAGATATGTAAGTTTGTAAAATCAAATGCAATAGTAGTAGTGAGGAATCTTCATGTGTTGGGAATTGGAGCAGGTCAGATGAGTAGAGTGGATTCTGTAGAGTTGGCCATCAAAAAATCAAACTTTCCCCTTGAAGGAGCTGTTCTTGCTTCAGATGGTTTTTTCCCCTTTTCGGATAGCATTGAAATTGCTGCAAAATCAGGAATTAAAGCAATAATACAGCCTGGTGGCTCTATAAGGGATAAAGAGGTTATTGAAGCAGCTAATAGATACAATATTTCGATGGTTTTCACTGGGGTCAGGCACTTCCGCCATTAAAAATTTACTTTCAATTATTTTTGTAAACATACAAAGTGTTATGGGAAGTCAACCATCCCCTTCGCTCAGATCTCCTCGCATCAAAATCTATGCTCGTTCGTTCAAATAATCTCCTATCACTCAGACTCTTATCCTCTCTTATCTTCTATATTCTCTCTCGCTCCCGTTCGTTAT
>JBFLYD010000012.1 GCA_040756905.1 Acidobacteriota bacterium | reverse complement strand
CTTTTTCAAATTCTGATTTCATCGAAAAAGTGGCCGGAATAAATCGGAATGGGTGGCCACTTTCAATCAGAATCAGTGGCCGGTTTGAATCGGAATCGATGGCCACTTTGGATCGGAATATACAACCCTATTACCCGAGGAGTTAATCAATGATATTATAAATGAAGTTTCAGGAGATATTGCCCTTCAGAATGAGATAATTCTTACTGGAGTGAACAGAAATAGACTACCTGAGGAGTATAGAACTCATTACTTTGAATCAGAATTTATCCTCAAAAAACTTCACGAATATGGAATTAGAGAGTCATACATCGTTGAACTTCCAGATTTTTTCTCAACAGGTGAGAAAAAAACCTGGGATGCGGAGAGCGCAGAATTATGGATGTTTGAGCCAGAAAAGAAGAAGTTGATAGATTTAAATGATGTTCCTGCATGTCTTGCTTCAGGAAGTGTCACATCTGATGTCACTGCAGAGCTTATTTATGTAGGTCCAGGGAATAAGGAATCTTATTATGAGGGAAAAGATGTAAAAGATAAAATTGTTCTGGTTAATGGATCTCCAGGTAGTGCAAAATTTTTTGCGGTTGATAAATATGGAGCACTTGGAATTGTAGCTTATTCCTCAAGTCATCCTGAATTTGACCCTGATCAGGTAGGATGGTCTGGCATAGGAGGAAGAAGAATGGTAACAACTGATGAAAAAGTCCAGCCGAAAGACACCTTTGCTTTTATGGTATCAACAAGAATGGGGAACGAATTGAGGAATATACTTGAGAAAGGGGTAAAGATAAAAGTGCGAGCTTTGTGTAAAACTGACATGGTTCCCTATCATGATGAAGGAGTGGTGGCTTTGATTAAAGGGAGTGAATATCCTGACGAAGAATTAATTTTCACAGCTCATCTATTTGAAGGATATGCGAAGCAGGGAGCAAATGACAATGCAAGTGGATGTGTCGCAATTCTTGAAACTGCAAGGACCATTCACAAACTTATCGACAAAGGAAAAATTAAGCCTCTTAAACGTTCGATCAGATTCTTATTCATTCCAGAGATTTCTGGAACCATTGCTTATTTAAATAAATACCCTGAAATAAAGAAAAAAATATTTGCAAGCATAAATGAAGATATGGTTGGAGAAGCTCTACACAAGAATTATTCCTTCTTTTCGATAAAAAGGACTCCATATTCAATTCCGAGTTATTTGAATGATGTTCTTGAGAATATAATCGAATGGGTAGGAATGACAAATAGAATCAGCATTGAATATAGAGGTGATGGATACGCGAAGATGCTGAAACCGATAATCTCTCCAACTGGAAGCAGAGATTCTTTCTATTACAAAATAGATAAATTCTATGGTGCTTCAGATCATATTGTTTTTGTGGATGGAGGCATAAGGATTCCAGGAGTTATGCTAATTGCCTGGCCGGATATGTGGTACCATACAAGCGGAGATACTCCTGATAAATCAGACTCTACCCAGTTAAAAAGGGTTGCTTTTGTTGGAGTTGCTGCAGCCTTATTCTTAGCCAATGCCTCAGATGATGAGGTTTTAAAAATAATCGGAGAGGTATATGGAAGAGCCTTGTTAAGGATCGGAGAGGAAATCCGGAGGGCATTTCAATTGCTGAATGATAGTAGACCAGAGGAACTTTTTTTAAATTATAAAGAAGCAGATAATATTCTGAAACAGGCTATAATTAGAGAGTCTGAAGCGTTGAATTCAGTTTCATTCTTTATAAAAGGAAATAAGGGCTTGAATTTATACTTGAAAAGTAAAATAGAAAGTTTAAAAACTAAAGGTTTATCATTGAATGAGGATTTAAAGAATCATTATATTTTCCTTGGAAAACTCAGGAATGTAGAAATGAAAAAACTCACTCTTTCAGCTGAAGAGAATAGATTGGGTAAAATAATTCCAGTCAGAACAGAAAAAATGCAGGGTTTTTTTAATTTCTTTACATTCAGGGAACAACTCAAAGATAAAAAAGACCTTCCAAAATACAATCTGGGAGCAGCAGAGTTTGAAGTAAGAAATTTCATCGATGGAAAAAGAAGCATACTTGACATAAGAAATGCCGTGAGTGCCGAATACGGATCTCTTGACTTAAAGGATGTGGAAAATTATATTAAAGTGCTGGAAATTGCAGGAATGGTTAAGTTAGAGAATAAATGAGGTTTGTAATAAGATTTATATTTTTTCTAATTCTTGTGTATATAGGATGGCTCATATTGAAACAAATTTTTTTTCCTGAAAGGAAAGAGAAGGTAAGAAAGCACATAAGAGAAAGGAGAGAGATGGTAAAGGATGAGGTTTGTAATACCTATCTTCCAAAGGAGGATGCAATTCACAAAGTAATAAATGGAAAAGATTACTATTTTTGTTCTGATGAGTGTAAGGATAAATTCTTATTTAAAGTTTCTTCAAGGCTTCCGCTTCTATAGCCTTCAAGGTCAAGAGTTATATAAGTGTATCCAAGGGATTTCATGAAGTCCACAATTTTTTTTGATAATCCTGGTTTTTTAAGGATTTTTTGAAATTCTTTTTTTTCAATTTCAATCCTTGCAATTGGAAAGTGATCCCTTAATCTGAATACTTTATATCCTAATGATTTTAAAAATCTCTCTCCTTTATCTATCCTTGATATTGCTTCTTCTGTTATTGGTGTACCAAATGGAATTCTCGAAGAAAGGCATGGATTTGCAGGTTTGTTCCAGGTGGGAAGATTCATCTTTTTTGAGAGCTTTCTTATTTCTTCTTTCTTCAGGCCTGCTTCTGCAAGGGGACTTCTTATATTCATTTCTTTTAAAGCTTTCAACCCAGGTCTTCCATCTCTTATATCATCTGAATGAGATCCATCAGCGACCCATTTGATGTTATTCTCTTCAGCAATTTTCAGAAGAGATTTATATATGTCAGTTTTACAAAAATAACACCTGTTGGGAGGGTTTTTTACAAACTCAGGATTTTCAAGCGCAGAATATTTATAGATAATATGTTTCACATTGAGTTTTTCTCCAATTTTTTTTGCCTCCCTAATTTCATCTTCAGACTCAACTTCACTGATTGTCGTGACTCCAAGGACATTTTTATTCCCCAATACTCTGCGACTAAAAGCAAGGAGGAATGAACTGTCTACCCCACCGGAGAAAGCCACTAAAATTGAACCCATATTTTTCAGTATTTTTGCAAGTTTTCTTTCTTTTAATCTAAGAATATTTTCCATGCTAAAAATAAGTCATCTTCCGAAACTGATTTAACCTGTCTTTTAAGTTATTCTTATCTATATTTAAAAGTTTTTCAGGTCCAAAATCTTCCACGGTAAATGAAGCAATTATAGTTCCCCATACAGCTCCTTTTTTAATTATTTCCCAGTTCAATTCTCCCTGCATATCAATAAACCCGAGGAGACCTCCTGCAAAAGAATCTCCAGCTCCTGTAGGATCTTTTGCATCTTCAACAGGAAATCCTGGAATTGCAAAAACTTTGTCTTTATAAAAAATAATCGACCCATGTTCTCCCTTTTTATATATTATTATTTCAGGTCCCCAATTCATAATTTTTTTACAAGCTTTAGCTGCATTTCGCTCTCCTGATAAAAGAAAAGCTTCCTCATCATTTACAAAAAAAATGTTCGATTGTTCAATTGCTTCGATGAGAAAATCTTTCTGTCCTGTAATCCAGTGATTCATGGTATCAAGAGCTATTATTTTCGGATTTTTCATTTGTTCTAAAATTTTAAGCTGGAGGTCAGGCTGAATATTGGCCAGAAAAATTGTTGTTGATTTTGCTAACTCATCTTTTAGCTCTGGAGAAAATTTTTCAAAAACATTTAAATCTGTTCTAAGAGTTGTTCTTCTGTTCAAATCATCACTGTAAACCCCTGACCATCTGAATGTTTTGCCTTCCTTTATCTCAAGTCCCTGAATGTCAATTCCATTTTTTTTAAACAGGTTTAAATACTTTTCATCAAAATCGGTTCCCACTACAGCTACGATTCTTGGCTTTGTAAAAAATCTTGCTGACAAAGCAAAGTAAGTTGCAGAACCACCTAATATATCTTCTCTTTTTCCATAAGGCGTTTCAACTGTGTCGAAAGCAACTGATCCAGCAACAAGGAGTGTCATTTTATGTATTTTTTTATTATCAATTCCACTTTTTCCTTTGTTTCCTGAGGAATTAAATCAGCTCTGGTTATAAGGGAAGTTTTCAAGGCATCCTTGCATTCACACCCAGTTCTTTCTATGGGAATAATCTTGAGAGCCTCTTTGATTATTCTCTTGGCGTTCTGAGCGTTTTTATTTAGGTTTTCAATCAGCATTTCAACGTTTACTGCTTCCTCACTTTCATGCCAGCAATCGTAATCTGTTGACATTGCAATGGTCGCATAACACATCTCAGCCTCTCTTGCCAGTTTAGCTTCAGTTGCATTTGTCATACCTATTACATCTACTCCCCATGACCTGTAAAGAAATGATTCAGCTTTAGATGAAAATTGGGGCCCTTCTATGCATAAATATATGCCTCCTTCGTGAACGGGAAGGTTTAATTTTTCAGTCGCCTTATATAGATAATCTGCGATAACAGGGCATATCGGATGGGCGAAACTTATATGACCTGCAATTCCATTTCCAAAAAAGGTGTTCTGTCTTCTGTAAGTTCTGTCAATATACTGGTCGATTATTACAATATCGAGAATTTTTATTTCTTCTTTCATAGAGCCAACGGCACTCATGGATATTATTCTTTCTGTTCCTAACATTTTAAACCCATAGATGTTTGCTCTGAAATTAACATCTGAGGGGATATGTTTATGTCCTCTTCCATGTCTTGAAAGAAAAGCAACCTTTCTTCCTTCAAGAGTTCCAATAAAGTAAGAGTCAGATGGAGAGCCAAAGGGCGTCTCTAATTTTACCTCCTTTAAATCAGTTAACCCATCGATTTGATAGAACCCGCTTCCACCTATGATTCCAAATTCTACCTTTTCCATTACGCTTCTCCTTCCTCAGGAAGATTTAGTTTATTATTTTACACTTTATCCGTCAACAATTATTGGGCTGTCTGTTTTGTACCGAAGAGGCCAACCATCCCCTTCGCTCAGCTCTCCTCGCCATGCAAAAATTGGGGTCAGATCTTATTTTTTGCATTTTTATGACATAGGAAAAATGAATAAAGAATTTTAGATTAAATTTAATTCCATGAATTGAGTTAATTAAATTAATTCGGATGCATAACTTTGTAATTTTAGATCTATATATTTTCCTACAAGGTCAAAATGTTTATCCGCATGAACTATCAGAGCTCCTACTATTTTAGCGCAAGAGATTATAATAATATCTATAAAAGGAATATCAATATCTTTTCTCCTTAATTGAAATGCTATTTTATAAGCTTCTTGCCATTTCTCCTCATCGATTTCAACCTGCGTTAGAGCATCCAATCTCATTTTTAACCGAGAAAACTCTTTCTCAGTTCTTGTACCAGCCAGAAGTTCGAGCTTTATAATGGGAATAATAGCAATTTCATTATCCCTTAGCAATTGTTCAATCCTATTTTTTATTTTTAGATTATAATTTTTTCTCAAAGCAAAAATCCACGCTGAAGTATCCACTATTACCAGATTATTCATTTCTTCTCAATTTTTCTAAGTCTTTTAGAGAAATCTCAATATCAAAAGTTCCAAGCTCCTTTCGAAAAAGTTCTCGATTTTTAACTCTGATTAGCTCTCGAAGACCTGCTTCTATTGCTTCCCTTTTAGATTTCACACCTGCAATCTTTATAGCACTCTCCAGTAATTTTTCATTAATTACCACTGTTGTTTTATTCATTTTGCCATCCTTTAAATACATAAAAATTATACATATTAAACATACATTATTTTTATAATTCTGTCAATAAAATTGCAATTTTCTTCTCTCATTTTATTTTTCGATTTTTTTATATAAAAAATTATTACAAAGGAAAAAGAGAGATAGGTGGATTAGATTTTTTTCTTTATACTCTCCCACCACTCAATTCGTTTTTTTATTTCTTTTTCAAAGCCAAGTTCTCCTGGCCTATACCATTTTTTTCCTTTCAGTTTTTCAGGAAGGGTTTCCATATCTGTAGTTTTCTCTTCAAAATCATGGGCATACTTATAATTTTTCCCATATCCTACTTTTTTCATCAAAGGAGTAACTGGATTTCTAATATGGAGAGGAACAGGTTCATGAATTGTTTTTTCCACATCCTCTGAGACATTATTAAATGCCTCATAAACAGAATTACTCTTTGGTGCAGAGGCTAAATATACGACAGCCTCAGCAAGAGCAAGTTCACCCTCAGGGGAGCCCACAAAATCGTATGTTTCCTTTGCGTTAAGCGCTACAGTTAATGCCTGGGGGTCTGCAAGTCCTATGTCTTCTACTGCAAATCTTATAAGCCTTCTTGCAATATAAAGAGGATCTTCTCCAGCTTTCAACATTCTTGCAAGCCAATAGAGAGATGCATCCTGGTCAGAGTTTCTAAGGCTTTTATGAAGGGCAGAAATCAGATTGTAATGTTCTTCTCCAGCCTTGTCGTAAATAAAAACTCTTTTTTGAATTGCTTCTTTTAATATGTCTGAGTTTATGGTTTTTGACCCGAAGGATATGGATATTTCTGAGGCAATTTCAAGATAGTTCAATGCTCTTCGAGCATCTTTATTTGAGTAGATAATTAAATTTTCAAGGGCGTTTTCTTCGATTTTAAGCCCTAAGTTTCCAAGGCCTCTTTCCTCATCATTTAGAGCATTCTCAATGATTTTTTTTAGAGATTCTTCATTCAGAGGATAAAGAACAAGAACCTCAACTCTTGAAAGAAGAGGAGATATTATTTCAAAAGAAGGATTTTCAGTTGTTGAACCATATAAAATTATTTCGCCTTTCTCCACATAAGGAAGGAATGCATCCTGCTGAGCTTTGTTAAACCGATGTATTTCATCGATAAATATAATTGTAGGTTTTCCAAACATTTTTTTCTGACTCTGGCTTTCTTCCATGACTTTTTTAACCTCTTTAATTCCTGAAAGAACAGCACTGAAAAACATTGAGGGGAAATTTAATTTTTCTGCTAATATTTTTGCAATTGATGTTTTTCCACAACCTGCAGGACCCCAGAAAATAAGAGAGATTGTAAGATTTCCACTTATTATTCTATCGAGTATTTTACCTTTTCTGGTGAGATGTTCCTGACCAAAAACTTCTTCGAAGCTTCGAGGTCTCATCCTGTCAGCAAGGGGAGAGCCTGATTTAAATCGATTCTTTAAATCCAATCCGCTCATTTTGATTATTTTCCTTTGTATTAATTCTATCTCATATTATCAAGGAATTCAACTATTCATTCCTCCAGAATTCTCAACAAGACAAGCCCTTGCACCTTCAAACAAATAAGTTTTTTATTTCTTCAATTCATTAACTTTTTCTTTGTTTTTGAGCAAACTTAAATTCCAATGGAGTTCTACTTCTTAACCGGATAGGAAGGACGATTTAATTTTGGCAATGGGTTTTTATTAAGTTCTTCAAGGGCTACTTGCACCGCCTTTTCCAGTTGGGGGTCAGAACCAGAGATAACTTCAGCAGGGGACATCTCCACCTCAATATCAGGGAAAACACCTATATTTTCAACCTCCCATTCTCCTTTAGGATTCCAGATGGCTACTCGAGGCGAAGTGACAAATCCTCCATCCATCAAAGAAGGATAATCATAAATTCCTATAAGACCTCCCCATGTTCTTTTACCTACAAGCTTTCCTAAGTTTCTTCGCTTAAAATAGAGAGGCAAAGCATCTCCGCCTGAACCTGCATATTCATTTATAATCATAACTTTTGGACCGAATATTGAGCCAACAGGGGTTGTAAAATCTTTTCCATCCCTTGTTGCCCAGCAGTTTAAAAGAGGACGATCAAGCATATCAATAATGTAATCAGCGGCATAACCTCCCCCATTAAATCTCTCATCAATAACAAGGGCTTCTTTTCCTAACTGGGCAAAGAAATATCGGTTAAAATAGGTATAACCCGCAACCGAGGTGTTTGGTAAATAAACATATCCTGCCTTTCCATTGGATAGTTTTTCAACCTTTTTGAGATTTCCCTCAACCCAATCACGGTTGCGAAGAGCCATTTCGCTTTCAATAGGAACTACTGTAACAGTTCTACTCCCTTCCTCTTCTGGCTTTGAATTCACTGTTAATATAACTTGCTTTCCTGCGGCCTTTTCAAAGAGGCTATAAATATTGGTGGGAAATTTAAGCTCTCTTCCATTCACCCTTAGTATATAATCTCCCACATTGACATTGACGCCTGGCTCTGTAAGAGGTGCACGAAGATCAGGATTCCAATTAAGGCCGCTATAGATCTTTTTAATTCGATAGCGATCGTTTATAATCTCGTAATCCGCTCCAAGAAGACCTACAGGAACAACCTTCACCTTTGGATACTCTCCTCCACCTACATAAGCATGACCAACATGCAATTCGCCTATCATTTCTCCGATCAGATACGTAAGGTCGCTTCTATGGGCAACATAAGGAAGAAACTTAGAATATCTTTCCTTAATCATAACCCAATCAACCCCATGCATATTGGGGTCGTAGAAGAAATCACGGTTAATCCTCCAAGCTTCATCGAACATCTGTTTCCATTCGGCCTTTGGATCAATCCTAACCTCCATTCCCTCAGTATTAATCTTTCCGTCGCCTACCTTAACCTTTCCTGATGTATCCACAATCCCCCATGTTTTCTTTGAAACATAGAGAAGCTTCTTACCATCATGGGAGATATCATATCCATTCAAGTTCTCTAAAAATACTTCATCCTTTCTCTCTTTCATATCGAACCGATAGAGTGTGTAGTCCCGGCTATCAGGCTTATACACAAGGTAAAAGAGAATCTCATCGGTAGCAGTTAAGAGTTGGGAATATTGCCTGGCAGGAACTGGCAGTGCCAAAATCCTTTGATCTATATTTTCTAAATCAATCCTGAATTCAACCTTTTCTTCCTTAGAAGATTCTGGTTTCTTTTCAGATTTTTTCTCTTCTTTTTTCTCAGGCTTTTCCTCTTTCTTCTCCTCATCACTCTCAGGAGCAAAGGGAGAAGGTAAATCCTTTCTCAAGACCACGACATATATATTGCGAGTGAATCTTTGATTGTAAGAGGAAAGGTCAAGCCAAGCAATGGAGGGACCTGCGTCTGTGCTGGCGGAAAAATAAAGATATTTACAATTTTTGTCGAATGTTGGGAAGATAGCATCACTCATTCCATCGGTGATTTGAAATTTCTTGTAATTCTCTAAAGAGTAAAGGAATATCGCTCTAAAGTGGTTATCGAGGCGCTTGGCATAGGCAATCCATTTGCTGTCGGGTGACCAGACTGGATCCATTGACCGTTCGGGGGCAGAATAGGTATCAATATCAATAAGGATCGGTTTCTTTTTAGAAAGGTCAAGGTAGTAAAGATTGAGTTGGTTATCGGTATAGGCAATCTTTTTTCCATCAGGTGACCAGATAGGCGAATAGTAAAAGGCAGTCTTTCCTAATTTAATTTGGATTGGATCCTTTTCTCCTTTCTGGTCTATTATATAAAGCTTATATTCTCCAGAAGTGTCCGATAGGTAAGCAATAGATTGCCCATCGGGTGACCATGAAGGATAACGCTCACAAGAACCGGGTTCCTCTGTAAGATTTCTAATATCACCTTTTTTAGCTGGAACAGTGAGAATCTCTCCATGGGCTTCAAAGGTTACCCTTACTCCAGTAGGTGATAAATCAAAATTCCTTATCTGTTCCGCTACCTTAATGAATCTGGGGCGTGTATCTATTAAATCGCTTGAAACAGAGATGCTTATCTTTTTTAGTTTTCCTGAGGATGGATTAAATGTGTAGATGTAGCCCTCACATTCGTAGACAATTATTCCTCCTCCTTCTGAAGCCCATTTGATATCAAAGGTTTCATGATTTGTGACTTGATTTACTTTTTTAGATTTTAAATCATATGAAAACAGATTCATGGTGCCATTTCTGTCAGAGAGAAAATAGATGGTTTCTCCTATCCACATCGGGAAGGTGTCGCTTGCATTTTCATGGGGAATCTCCATATAGGAGAAATCCTTTAGATTGAAGACCCAGATAGGAGTAGTTCTTCCTCCCTTGTATTTTTTCCAGGTGTCGAAGGCATTTCGGAGGGGGGTATAAGCAATATGGGTTCCATCAGGAGAAAAAGACCCCATCTCAGCCATAGGCATTGGCAGAGGCTTAGGAAAACCCCCTGCGGAATCTACTGCGAATAACCTACTGAATCTGCTATAGCTATAACGTGTGGATCTGAATAGTATCTTTTCGCCATTTGGAGTCCACCCTTCGACCAGATCATTATCAGGATGATATGTCAGCCTTCTTGGATCTCCTCCCAGAGCTGGGATAACAAAGACATCCATATTTCCATCATAGTGACCCGTAAAAGCTATATATTTTCCATCCGGCGAATACTTAGGCGAAGACTCCATTCCTGGATGGGCAGTCAACCTGCGAGCTTCTCCACCATTTATTGGTACAGTCCATAAGTCTCCTCCATATACGAAAACGATTTCTGCTCCATTGGTATTGGGCTGTCTTAGTAAGCGGACTTCCTGAATAGCGAAGAGAGGAGAATATAAAGTTAGAAGGGTTCCCATAAAGAAACTTATCCTTTTCATGTTTCCAACCTCCTTATCAAACTTACAGCTTCTATTTTAATACTTCCTGATAAAATAATTGTCAAGAAATTAGTTCTTTGGCTTTCTTTTATCTTGAATTTTAGATAGAATCGTATCCTTAGAATTGATTATTTCGAAGGGTTTTCCCTATTTGAAGAATCCCGCCATTTATTATGGCGGGGATTCTTCGACGGCAAGGTATTTTTTCATTAATATTGCTCTCCTTAACCCGCCCTGAAGGGGCGGGATTGCGGTGAGCCTTCCGTTCAAAAGTTATTACAGGAGGTATAATGAAAAATTTTAATTTTCAAAGCGAAAAGGAAGTATTGTATTTTTTGAGGGAAGATAAAGATGTTAGATTTGTCCGAATAATCTTTCCTGATGTTTTGGGAAGAGAGATGAGCTTTTGCATTCCTTCAGAGGAGATAGAGTCTGCCTTTGAGAATGGGAAAGGGTTTGACGGAAGTTCTGTGGAAGGATTCGCCAGAATAGAAGAGTCAGATTTGAATATTGTTCCTGATCCAAAGACTTTTAGGATTTTACCCTGGGGCTATGAGTTTTCTGGTTTGGTATGGAGAGAGGCTGTTGTTTTTGGTGATATCTTTACCCCACGAGGTGAACATTTCGCAGGTGATTCCCGCTATATTTTAAAGAAAACTTTAGAAAAAAATAAGGATTTCGGGGAGCTCTTTGCTGGTCCAGAGCTTGAATTCTTTATCTTTGAGAATGAAGATGCTCCTAAGCTTTTAGACCATGGTGGTTATTTCCATGGAGGAAAATGGGGAGAGATCAGGAAGGCAGCCATGCTCTATTTAAAGGAGATGGGAATCGATATTGAATGCGATCATCATGAGGTAGCTCCAAGCCAGCATGAGATTGACATAAGTTTTTCCGATGCCTTAACAATGGCTGACTCGGTAATATTGACAAAATATGTGCTGAAAAGGGTGGCCAGAAAGTCAGGTCTTTTTGTCTCTTTTATGCCAAAACCAATTACAGGGCTTTGTGGGAATGGACTTCATCTACATCTATCATTGTGGAAGGGAGAGAGAAATCTATTCTTCCAAGATGGGAAAATCTCAGAGCTTGCCAAGAGATTCATGATGGGTTTAATCAAATATGGAAAGGAAATTCAAGTAATATTAAATCAATGGGTAAATTCTTATAAAAGGCTTGTTCCAGGGTATGAAGCTCCTGTTTATATGGCTTGGGGAATGAGAAACAGATCCGCCTACATTAGAGTCCCTGAGTATCGATCAGGAATGGAAAACTCGATGCGGATTGAATTAAGAAGTCCTGATCCTGCTTGCAATATCTATTTGGCACTGGCTATTATTCAGGCAGCTGGAACAGAAGGAATTAAAGAAAACTTAGAACTTCTCCCTCCTCAAGAAAAGGACATTTACCACATGGGTGAAGAAGAAATGAAAGAAGCAAGAATTGAAACACTTTCAAGAAATCTAAAAGAGGCATTAGAATTATTAAAAGGGAGTAAACTGGCAAAGGAAACCCTTGGTGAGCATATTCATAAAAAGATCATTCAGAACAAAGAAATTGAATGGGAAAGGTATGAGAAGGCTGTGGGTAGAAGATTTGAAAAAGAGGTCAGCCCTTACGAGGTAGAAGAATATTTCCCTGGGCTTTAAAAAAAACTAAAATTTCCGCTTATTATTTTCTCGAGTATTTTCTATTTTCCTAGTGTTGTATCACTTAAATACCTATCCTTATTCTTATGTGACACAACAATAATTTTTTACAATTTAATAATCAACTAATACAAACGCAAAAGGTTTTATTACATTCTCAGTATGACCCCTCACCTTTTTCCTCTCTCCTATGAGGGGAGAGGGGTGGTGAGGGGTGATTGCGTAACAGAAATTATTCCGTTTGCTATATTCACAGCTTATAGATTTGAAAATGCCGGAGGAGGGAGTCGAACCCTCACGTCCGCCTGAGGGGACCCGAGATTTTGAGTCTCGTGCGTCTGCCAATTTCGCCACTCCGGCTGCTTAAAAATTTTATCCTTTAACTATTTCTTAGTCAAATTTAAAAAATATGGTAAAATTCTAATTAATGGCGAATAAGAAGCCAATTTTGTTTGAGTTAGAAAAAATTTCAAATCAAACTTACTCATATTTTAATTCAATTACAGATGATAGATTAAGATTGGAAATACTAATCGTGTATTTTAAGAAAATATTTGAGTTCAACAGAAATTTAATCAAGTCTTTTGTAATTCAGTATGCTCCTCTTTATTTTTCCTGTGCAGAGAGAGCCGCTCTTGAACATATTTCACCTGAAAGGTTGATAGAAATTCTGAATATATTGGCGAATTTAAATACTTACATTGATTATGATAGAAATAAAATTAAAAATTCAGCCACTAAGGTTTTGTTTGATTTATCTAAAATTTATTTTTATCTCGGAGAGATGGAGAAAGGACTTAGATGTTTGATATTGAGAAAAGAAATATTGAATTCTGAAAACATCACTCCATTAGAATATGTAGAGAAACTTAATGATTATCTTGAAAAGAAATTATTATTTTCTGAAGAATTAGAAAATATCATAAAGAAAGCGATTAATAATTCATCTAAAAGTGTAGAATCAAATTATGAGATGTTTTTGAACTTCAGAGAATCTTTTTCTTTAATAACAAAACAATTTGAGTCAGAAATAGATGAAATTTATGAGGAATGGAGGGAGATCGAAGAAGGAGAAAGTGAAAATCAGATAAATTGTCTCTTAATCGAAAAATTAAACCTGCCTGAAATCTCATCTTACCCTCGCTCTGAAAAATTAAATTCTTACGGAAAATTAATCTTTTCTGAAGGAGGGCAGAATGTGGTCAGATTCTATAATGTCTCTCCTTCTTTAAAAAATGAGCTGGAACTTATTGTTTCAGATTCTGTTGTAGTGGGAGAAAAAATTTATAAAAAGATAAAAAAGAAAAACCCAACTCCATTATCTATCTCCTATTCCTTTTTAAATAAAAGTTTTATGTATACAGGAAAGAGCCTTTCAGCAGGTGCAGCTCTTTTAGCCCTGAACAATTTTTTAATATTAAACAACGAGAAAAATTATTACAGATTCAAATTTAATTCAGCTGTATCTGGAGAACTTGATCAGGAAGGAAATTTTGAAAGATTTCCTGAAGGAACGCTTAAACTTAAGATTGAAGGAGCTTTTTTTTCAAATTTAAGATGCATAGTTCTTCCTTTTGAAAATAATTTTCAGGCACTCTCTTATTTGTTTTCTCTCCAATCCCGGTATCCGATGAGAAAACTGGAACTGATCTTTGTGAAAAATCTTTTTGACATTTTAAGAAATAAAAAGATTATTAAGATAAAAAGTAGTAAATGGATTAAATATTTTTTATCAAAATCATCTATAGGGCTAAGATTTGGAGCGATATTAATTTTTCTATCGTTTATATTATTAACATGGATATTTTTAAGCAATAACCCTCAATACCATTTCTGGAAAAATAGGAAGCCAAAAGAAATAGAAGTTAAAGGAAATAATTTAAAAGTTCTAAACATTTATAATCAAACACTCTGGAAGAAGGAGTTTGAAGTTGATCTGGAAGAAGGCAGGTATTCCGGTGCTGAGAAACATTTGCCATTATTTATAGACTTAAATGGTGACAGGAAAAAAGAGCTTCTCTTTCCCCTGTTTACTAAAACTCAGGAACATATAACATCTTTCATTGTATGTCTTAATAATTCAGGAAAGGAGCTGTGGAGGTATTTTCCAGGGAGAAAAGGTTTGAGAACACAAAATGAAGAATTCTCATTTCATTATATGATAAACTCAATTAAAGTTATTGAAAGAAAAAATGGAGAAAAAAACATAATTTTAGTATCTACCCAATCTCCTTGGTATCCCTGCCAGATATCTTTCCTGAACATCGATGGGAAACTGATCGGAGAATACTGGAACTCAGGACATGTGGGAAGTGAGAAAACTTTTTTGGTTGAGGATTTAGATGGAGATGGAGAAAAAGAGATTATCTTAGGAGGTCAGAATAACGGTTACAAAAGGGCAGTTCTTGTTGTTCTGGATGTTAGAAAGATAAAAGGAGCTTCTCCCCAAGACCAGGCATCCAGGTATAAATTTCTCGGAATGGACAGAGGAAAAGAAAAATATTATCTTTTATTTCCAAGGAGTTCACTTAATAAGAGCTTCAGGGTCAGAAATAAGGTTGAATCTATCTCTTTAATAAGGGAAAATAAAGAAATTGAAGTTGTTGTGGATGAATACACAGGAGAGGGCATTAACTGTTGTTTACATTATTATTTTGATTTCAATTTTAGATTAAAAAAAATCCAGTTCAGTGACCATTTTATGAGTAAAATGATTGAGCTGAAGTCTTATGAAATCATTGAGGATTTTACTGATGAATTGGAAAATTATAAATACAATCTTGAGTACTGGGATGGAGAGAGGTGGACAAAAATTCCCTCGATGAACAAATACTGGCTTGGAAAATAATTATTTACATTGAATTAATTCAAAAAAGTTTTTCACAAAATCTGTGGAAATACCTGTGGAAAAACTTGTTGAAAAAATTTTACATTCTAAATCTGTCTTGATTTTTTTACCATGTGCACAGAAACTTGTGCCTTTATAAATGATTGATAAATAAAGCTTTATAAATTATTATAAATTAATAACTTACATAATTAGATTTTTAATTTATTCATAATTAAATAAATAATCAAAAAAATGTGTAAATATTAAAATTAATACAAACGCACAAAATATTTTTACATGTAGGGCAAGGCTTTAGCCTTGCATCAAGCAACCCCCGAATCAAGTTCGGGGCAGGCTCTAAAGGGTTGCCCTACAAATTATATATTGTGTTTGTATTAGTAAGGAACTTTTAATACCACTTTTTTAATAGTTCTAAAGCCCATAAAATTTCAAGGTTCATCCAGAGGAGTTGAACAGAGAATAAGGAAAACAGAACCAATGGAAACAATTCTTTTGCACTGAAGGAAAGAAAGAGAAAAGTTAGAAGAAGAAAAAATGAAATTAAAAACGTTATCTTAACCCATAAACTTTTTTTACCCTTGTATCTAAATTCATTGCCAATGACAAAGTGAAGGAACCATATTGATGTAAAATGAATGAAAGGAATTGTGATGATAACGTTAAATTTATTATTTATAAGAAATATGCAGAACACTATGAAAAGCAGAAGATAGCCAAAGTATTTTTTATCGGTTATCTCTATAATCTCTAACTTTGCCAGAGATTCACCTATTACTGCCCAGAAGAAAAAAGCTGAATAGAGGCTCAAAAGGGAGGAATAAAAAACTTGATTGTTAAAAAAAGCTAAAAGAAGAAGAGAGACTCCAGTTATAAAAAAGATTAGACTTAAAGTTATTATAGCTTTTTTTCCTCTTTTAAAAATTTTTGACATGAATACATGTCCGATAGTGTATAAAAGGAAAATTGATGAAAAAGTTATTGAAAAAATTCTTATATTCATTTTTATCTTTAGAAAATACAAAAATTTTTTTCCAAAATCAATACCAATAAAAGAGAGGTTTTAGAGTGAGCAGGAAGGGTGACGGGACAGGAATGCATCAGAATTAAATGCGTTTGTATTAGTTTTAATACCCGAGTTCTCTTAATCTTTTTTCACTTATCCCAAAATGATGGGCAATTTCATGAGCTACTGTTATTTTTACCTGTCTTTTAATTTCGTTTTCATTCCGAAAAGCTCTCTCAAGGGGTTTTTTGTATATTATTATCACGTCAGGAGGGACTGCCCCATAAGTGCTTGTTCTTTTTGTTAATGGAACCCCCACATAAAGACCGAATAAATGATAGGGAGATTTTATTCCGGTTTTTTTCATATCTTCTTTCGATGGGAAATCTTCTACTATTATTGAAACATTATCCATCTTATCCAAAATTTCAAATGGAAGTTCTGATATTGCTTCTTCTACTAAATCTTCGAATTTTCTTTCTGTCACAATCTTATAATAAGATATAGTTTTTTATTTATCAATAATATAAAATAAAAGAGGGTTTAATGGATTATATGGGGTTTAAGAAAAACTTATCAATCTTTTTTATCTTCTTTTTTGCAATTTTTCTTTATTCAGAGAAAAGGGAAGTAAGTATTAAAGTTCTGGCTGATGAAGAATTTCGCCAAAATCTTAACTGGAAAACAGGAGTAGAAAATGTATTTAATAAAATATCCGATGAATTTGAAAAATTATTCAACATTAAGTTTTACATTAATAAATTTGAAGATTGGAATTCAGATAATTCTCTAAATTCCCTTGAACTCCTCGCTGAAGATTTAGATTCTAAGATAAACAAAGAAAATTTTGATGTAGTAATAGCCTTTACCTTCCAGAAAAATCTGGATGAGAAATTATCCGGCTATTCCCTTTACAGAGAGGGTTTAATAATCCTGAAAGGATCAAAAAATATTTCAACAATGGAAATCTCTTTAAAACATGAAATAGGGCATATATTTGGAGCAGTTCATGTTGACAACCCTGACTCTGTAATGGATATTTTTATCAGGGGTAATACTTTTGATTCTTTAAATTCAAAGGTTATTCTCTTAAATAGAAGTAGAACTTTTAACGTTATAAATTTTCCAATTTCAAAAGATAATCTGGATAAAGCAATTAAAATATACAGAGAAATCTCAGACACGATAAAAATTTCAAAAATTAAAAAAGAAATTAATCGATCGGAAAAATCAATAATTCCAGACAGGGAAAAGGGAGAAACACAGGATATTCTATTCGAGAGACGATATTCATTTAAAAACCTTGAGGACGTAAATCTCCTTTTAGCTCAAATTTATATAGAGAAAAAGCAATATGATGAAGCAATTTCAGAATGCGAGAAAGCGTTGAAAATTAACCCGGAAAATGTGGAAGCTCATAACCTGATGGGTATTGCATACAGAAGAAGTGGATTAATAGATCAAGCAATAAAAAAATACATTGAAGTTTTAAAAAGAAGACCTGGATATTCGAGAGCATTTTATAATCTTGGAATTGCATATTCTAAAAAGGGTGACCTTTCATCCTCTATCTCAGTATATAAGAAAGCGATAGAACTCAAACCAAATTTTGCTGAAGCCCATTCCAACCTTGGCGATGTGTATCTGAAAAAAGGTATGATTGATAAGGCAGAGGAAGAATTTATCAGGGCAATTTCGATAAATCCTGAATTTGCATTAGCCCATTCCAATTTAGCTGAGGTTTATTGTCAAAAAAAAGAATATCAAAAATCTTTGACTGAGGCTGAAAAGGCAATTTCAATTGATCCTGAATTGCCGGGTCCATACAACGTCAGAGGAAATGTATATTATAAAGAAGGAAAAATTGATAAAGCGATCGGAGAATATTTAAGGGCAATCTCAGTTGACCCGAATTATGAAAAAGCTTTTTATAATTTAGGAAACTGCTATCTTGATAAAAATCAAATCGTAGATGCAAGAAAAAGTTTTGCCATAGCGATTGAAATAGATAAAAACTTTGCAGAGGCTCATGCAAGTCTTGGATATTGTTTTCTTATAGAAGGAAAGATCGAGGAGGCAATTGTTGAAATAATGCGTTCTCATGAACTTGGGTTTAAATCTCCAAAAACCCATCTTAATCTGAGCTTTGCCTATCTTAAAAAAGGTTTGATTGATCACGCTATTTCAGAAGCAAAAAAATCAATCGAAATGGACCCGAAGCTTTCAGTAGCATACAATAATTTAGGAATAGCATATACACAGAAAGGAATGATGAAAGAGGCAATTGAGCAATTTAAAAAATCAGTTGAGATCGACCCCCAATATAAAGATGCTTATATAAACCTTGGAAACCTTTATTTTCAACTGGGAATGCTAAATCAGGCTTTAGAAGAATATTTAAAAGCTGTTAAGTTTGACCCTGATAATGCTGTTCTTCATAATAATATTGCTGTTATATATTTTCATAACGAAGCATATTCTCTGGCATGGGAGCATGTAAAAAGAGCTGAATCACTCGGCCTTAAAATCCATCCGGATTTTCTTAAAGAACTTAAAAAGAAATTAAAAATTAATTAATTATTAAAATATCTTCAAAGAGTTTTTTCAATTATTTAAATGGAAAAATTTCGGTATCTTTTGCTGGAGGAAAACTTGCAAGTAAGAACAGCAATTTATTGTTCCCAATATTTGTTATTTAGTGAGATTTTCCTGGTAAGACTTTGATTCCTTCATTTTCATTTAAGATATATTTCTCTTTGCCCAGTATAAATTTAGCTTTGCCTTGAATTCACCTTTATCATTTTAGGTAAAAGGCCCTTATTCTGACTCCTGTCTCTTTTTGGCCCTGAAGGGCAATTTCTTCCAATCTCTTGGGAGGAACTAAGGCGAGCCGAGTGTTAGGGACAGGCCGATCAATGGAATATATATGCACCTCTTTGGGTCGGATCTGACTGATCTGTTGAAAATAGGCCGCAAGATCCTCCTTTGTTACATTAGAAGGGGTTCCCTCTATCAGGACAGTCTGTATGAAGAAATCTTCCAGAGAAGAAATGAAATCCAATAGTTCTGCAAGGTTTACTCCCTTAGCAGGCCTATTAATTAGCTTAAATTTCTTTTCTGTTCCCACATCCAGCTTAAATACAGGTAAGTCTATCTTTGGGATACTTTCCCGGACTTTTTTGTATGCCAGACCAGTAGAATTGGACAGAAGTGCCAATTTCACTTTGGGTCTATACCTATTTCTTATTCTTACCACTTCGTCTACCAACTCTGCAAACATGGGGTAAAGAGTCGGTTCACCGTTTCCTGAAAATGTAAGAAAATCGAATTTTATCGATGATTTTGCAGCCTGTCCCACAGCTTTTACAACTTTATCCAATGGAGGTAAATCTTTGATATATTCCCTCAGGTCTATTGTATGTTTCTTTGTCCATCCATAGTGGCAGTAAACACAATTAAAGGAGCAGAGTTTGTAATTCCTAGGCAGGAGGTTTATGCCAAGGGATTTTCCTAATCTCCTGGAGTTTATAGGTCCATATAAAATTCCTCTCTGTAATGGAAGAAGCATCATTTATTCCCTAAAAAATAATTTTCATCACTTAAGCTCTCATAATCACCGTTTTATTAATTTATTCCAACAGGGCAAACACTAATACATTGACCGCAGACTGGGGCATTAAAAATCTTTTTGTTTTCTTCAATTAATTTATTGCATGTGTATACATCTACTAATTCATCTCTTTCGACTCCGATTTTCCAGACATTTCCTTTTATAGCCTTTACAGGACAAATTTCTACACACCTCACACAATTCTTACATTGAGTATCTTCAAAAGGAGAGCCTAATTCAAAGGGGTAATCAGTTAATACTGTAACCAATCTGACTCTCGGACCAAATTCAGGTGTCACAAGTAATGCATTTTTGCCTATCCATCCTAACCCTGCTCGAGTCGCCGCAGTTTTATGAGGAAAAAGTGCCTCTAATTTTTCCCTATCTAAAGTTTGAGAAGCTGGGACAGGAAAAGCTTTATAGTCCAAAGATTGAATTAAGTTTGTAGTTTTAATGGCTATCTCATTTAACAAAGCATTAACTACATGATAGTGGTAAGCATACTCCATAGTTGGACCACGAACAATTTCATCTATGATAGAGTCCGGTAGTCGGACAGCAATAGAAACGGCATTCCTTAAATGTCTCAATTTCCATGGAATGCAATCCCTTAAATCTCCAAAGCCTATCAGAGTAGCTCCCCATTCAATTATTTTTTGTTTAATTTTTTCAATCTCCCTATTATTCAATTAACTTTCTCTTTATTATTAATAGAATGCACAAGTCCATTTTCTTCATTTTCTGCAAGATAGTTTAATATAAGAATCTCCTTTTCACTAAAAATTTTATGAATGTGATTTTTCAATATTTCTGGAACTTTGAATTTCTCAATGAATGTATGAAAAGATTCATTCATGTCAGTCTATTGTTACATATAATTTAATACACAGGAGTCAGCCATTTTTTGTATTTATCTATCTCTCCTCTGACAACTCTGAAAAAAAGATTCTGGATTTTTTTTGTTGTATTCCCCATTTCTCCATTACCGATAGGTCTGTGGTCTATCGAGCCAACTGATACGACTTCAGATAATGTACCACATAGAAAAACTTCATCAGCATGGTAAAGTTCTGTTCTGTCAATCGTTCTTAAAACAGTTTCTACTCCCAATTCTTCTTTTGATATTTCAATAATTGTATCCCGGGTTATCCCTTCAAGTATGTTATGGGATATCGGAGGAGTATGTAGCATACCATTCCTTACAATAAATATATTCATGGCAGCTCCTTCTGAAACATGACCATCTTCGTTGAGAAAAATTGCTTCATCAAATCCATTGTCTCTTGCTTCCTGAGCTGCTAATGCGGAATTCACATATGCACCTGTTATCTTTCCTCTTCCAGGTATTGCATTGTCTTCCACTCTCCTCCAGGAGCTAATGCAGGTTTTGATAGGTTTTTCTAAATCAAAATAATGAGAAACAGGAACTGAAAAAATGCAGAAATCATATTCATCCGGAAGTTTAACTCCGATCTTTTCTAAAGATTTATATGCAATAGGTCTGATGTAAACATCGCTTTTGAATTTATTCTTTTTTATGAGTTCTACAGTGATTTCTGTTAATTCTTCTACAGATTTGTCGATATAAATTTTTAGAATTCTGCAATTTTTCTTCATTCTTTCGAAGTGTTCTTTAACTCTGAAAATGAAAACCTGATTTAGTTTTTGATTGTAATACCCTTTAATCCCTTCGAAAACCCCGGTCCCGTAGTTAAAAGCATGTGTCATAATACTTATCTTAGCTTCGCTTAGTGAAGCAAAACTTTGTTTAAAGTAAGCATATTCCATCTTTAACCTCCATATATTAAAAATGAAATTATTTAAAAATTTTCATTTACAAATTTTAAAGAATTGGAATCATTTCTAATTCTTTTTCTTTCTCTTTTTTTCTTTTAAGAGTTGTTGAAATAATATCTCCTAATATTTTTATCCCTTCTTCAATTTTTTCCGGTGGATTTGCCGCAAAGCATAACCGCATCTCATTTTTACCTTTTTTTGAGTTATAAAAAAGTGTTCCCAAACTAAAAAGAATTCCATTTTTTACGCTCGTTTCAAAAACAGGTATTAAATCAACTCCATCAGCAAATCTAACCCAAAGAAAAAGTCCTCCTTCTGGCTTTACAACTTTTATGGATTCTGGAAAATACTTTCTGATGCCTCTTATCATAGTATTCCTTCTTTCTCTGTATTTTTTCCTTATCTTCCTGAGATGAGTTTTAAAATATCCTCTGGAACAGAATTTATAGAGAATTGCCTGGGAAATAGTGTTTGTTGCTAAATCTTCTACCTGTTTGAGTGCTATAAATTTATCTCTGATTGATTCGTTTAGAACAGCCCATCCAACTCTGAAGCCAGGTATTAATTTTTTGGACCAGGAATTTATGTAAATTACCTGACGAGTTCTATCCAAGGCTTTTAAAGGAGGTAAATCTTCGTTTTCAAATCTTAAATCTCCACTTACATCATCCTCGATTATTGGAACATTATATTTTTCTGCTAAAAATATTAATTTTTTCCTTTTATCAATACTCATTGTAATCCCTGTTGGGTTCTGAAAATTGGGCATTGTATAAATAAATTTGGGGTTGTATTTTTTTAAAATGTCTTCAAGAATCTCTATGTTTAATCCATCTTTTTCAATAGGAATTCCAATTATTTTGGCTTTAAGTGTATTAAAAATACCCAATGCTCCTGTGTAGGTTGGTTCCTCTGTGATTACATAATCTCCTGTTTCGATTAAAATTTTTGAAGCGATTTCTATAGCTTGCTGTGAACCACTTGTAATAAAGATATCTTCTACTTTTGTTTCAATTCCCATATTTTTCATCTTCTTCGCTATGTATTCTCTTAAAGGAGGAAAACCTTCGATTGGTCCATAATTGAAAATTTCATTCTTTTCCTCTTTTAATACTGAGTTAAAACATCTCTTTAATAAATTAATTGGATAGAGTTCATCGTCTGGATGAGCTCCTCCAAATGAAACTTTAGCTTTTGTTATGCATATTCTGTACAATTGGACTAAAGAATACAATGCATATTCATCAAAATTAGAAGAAAATAAATTGGACCAATTGAACTTTTTATGAACCACTTTATCTTTTTTATAGATATATTCACTTATATCTGAAACAAAAGTTCCTTGGCCAACATGAGAATAGACCAATCCATCTGCCTCAAGCTCTTCATAGGCAGTTAGAACAGTATTTCTATTGATTTTCAATTTCTCAGATAATTGTCTTGTTGGAGGAAGCTTTGTATCTGGCTTGAGAAATCCTGATAAAATTAATTCCTTAAATTGATTTTTTAATTGAATATAGTAAGGTGTATTTAATTCTTTATCAATTTTTATCATCATATCCCTCCAATTGACACAATATAATAAAAAAATAAAAAAATAAAAAGAGCCAATTATGACAATATTCACTAAGCCAATATTAATGCCTTTAAGTCTCAAATTAGCAAAAGTAATTTTCTAATCCTTGGCTCAGTGAAACTTGATTTAATTGGATCTTTTCAAAACATTAGCGTTGAAATATTAAGTTATATTAAGGATTTGATTTATATGGATTACGGAGTGAATTAAAATGACAGGACTTCTCTCAACCAATAAACTAAGAAACCAAATTATTATGAATGGAAATGGTTGTAAAATACAAGATAGCCAGGGAAAGGAATACCTCGATTTCTATTCTGGGGTTGGATGTAACATTCTTGGCTATAATCATTCAAAGTTTACCTCTATTTTGAAGAAACAAACAAATAAATTGATTCACATAGGAAGTAGTTTTATAACAGTTGAAATAACAGAAGCTCTTCAATCCCTCAATTCAATCCTGCCCCCTCATTTAACTAATGTCACTTTTCTAAATTCCGGTAGCGAATGTGTAGAGCTTGCGTTGAAAATTGCAAGAGCTTTTACAAAAAAGAAATGGATCATAGGATTCGAAAGAGGTTATTATGGTGCCACAATCCATGCCTATTCCCTCTCAGAACCTGGAAAGCTTTCAGAATATGTTCCAAAAGATAATTCACCAAGGATGCTCGCTCCTTACTGCTATCACTGCCCAGTAAATATATCTTATCCTTCATGTAATTTTAAATGCTTACACAAATCCCTTGAATGCATCAATGAAATCACAAAAGGTGAAAACATCGCAGCAATTATTTTTGAACCCATTCTATCCTGGGGAGGAATAATTATTCCTCTCTTTGGCTATTTTCAGGAATTGACCAGATCAATCAAGAAATGGGGAGCGCTCCTGATTGCAGATGAGGTTACAACTGGAATGGGAAGAACCGGAAAATGGTTTGCTTTTGAATATGATGAGATAAAACCTGATATTCTGGTTATTGGAAAAGCTCTTGGAAATGGATTTCCTGTAGGAGTTGTTGCAACAACTTCTGAAATAAATAACGCCATTAAGGGAAGATTTCAGCATATTCAGTCTCACCAAAATGACCCATTTTCAGCTAAAGTTGTGAGTACTGTAATAGATATAATCAAGAATGAAGATTTACTGCACAACTGTCAGGCTATGGGAGATTATCTTTTGAATCAAATAAAAAAATTAAAGGATCAATACCCTGTTATTGCTGATGTGAGAGGTAGGGGATTAATGATCGGTATGGAATTGGATTCTGAAGGGAAGAAAGATTTTTCTCAATTGTTCTATGAATTTCTCTATGAGAATGGATTAATACTCAATATATGTTCAGATGGGGTAACATTTAGAATGCTGCCACCATATATCATTACTCAAAAAGATATAGATTTTGCTGTAGAAAGGATTAAAAAGTCCCTTGATCAAGCCTTATCTCAAACAATGAATTAAAAGTCGATAAAAGATGTATCAGCAGGTTATCAACAAGCTACCATAATTTTTTTTGTCTATAAATATAGTAGCTACTATAATGAATACTAATTAAAAATGATGTTTAAAAACTTAAATTAAAGGAGAAAAACGATGATGATGGTGAATGAAATAGTAAGAATTATCGAATTCATTGTCAGAGCATTCATCCATATTCTGCCATTTTTTGTTTTAAGCGTAGTTATCGCCGCTGGAGTAAGCCAATTCAATTTCAAAGAGAAACTGTCAGATTTTCTGAAAAGAAAAGTAACCTATGCCATAATTATTGCTACCTTGATTGGTGCAATTAGCCCCCTTTGTTCATGCGGCGTTATTCCTACACTTTTTGCCCTCTTACAAATGGGTATTCCCCTGGGTCCCATTATGTCCTTCTGGATTGCCTCACCTCTTATGAGTCCTGAGGCTTTCTTGATCACTTGGGGGAATTTAGGGCTTGAATTAGCCCTGGTAAGACTTGTGGCTGCTATATTAATGGGATTAACCTCTGGGTTTATTACATTAAAGTTATTTCCAGTGAACTTAACATCTTCAAGTTGGCTCAAATTAGCTTTAGATGCAAATGGTGCAGGATGCGGTTGTCAAGCTCAATCAAACTCAAAATCCATTCCGCTTTCTACTACAACTTCTACAACTTCAATAAAGTGGAAAAAGTTTTTAATAGACATGAGAAAAATTACATTCTTTCTCGGTGGGTGGATGGCTATGGCATTTCTCCTTGAGGCTATGATTACCTTTTATTTTCCTACTCACATAATCAAATACTTCTTTGGCAGTCAGAATGCATTTTCCGTTATTTGGGCAGCTTTGATTGGTATTCCTCTTTATATTAATAACATCAGTGCCATTCCAATTGTTAATGGCCTGCTCCAGTCTGGGATGGGTAAAGGAGCTGCATTGGCTTTTCTCTTAGCCGGACCGGTCACAACCATACCAGCCATGGTGGCGGTCTACGGCCTTGTCAAACGGAAAGTCTTTTTGACTTTTCTACTTCTGGGCTTTTTTGGTTCGATCATTCTTGGCTATCTTTATGAATTCATTTCGCTGTTTTTGAAGTAAAAAAATGAACAAATCTGGGCTTTGTTCCAATTGAAATTGATTATATTGGCTCTTTTCAAATCTTGAGTAGGTCGGTATGATAAAAAGAAGGAGGAAGAAAAAATGAATTTTTTCAATATTAAAGATTTACCGAAAAAGGAAGTTAAAAAAGGAATTATGATGTGTTCTGCATTTCTCGAGAATGTCATGTTGACCTATTTTGAATTTGAACCAAATACAGAAATTCCTTCCCACAAACATCCCCATGAGCAGATAACTTTTATTCTTGATGGAGAAATGGAGTTCAAGCTTGAAGAGAAAACAAAAATTTTAAGAGCTGGAGAGGGAGTAACTGTGCCTCCTAATAAAGAGCACAGTGTCCGTGCCCTCACCCAGGTAAGAGTTGTTGATGCCTGGAATCCCATAAGGGAGGATTATATAGTTTCAAAATAGAAAATTATAAGGAGAAAGCAGAATGGAAAAAAAGATTCTGATTGAAAAAGCCTCTCTCAAGTCATTGTTAAAAACCTTGAATGTTCCAGACAGGGATAGATTATTGAAAAATGTAAAGTATTTCAGCGAGAAAGAAGCCCAAAAGAGAGCTGAGATTGTTAAGAGTTATTTTTCATCCAAAGGATTGGAGATCATTGTGGATACCTTTGCAAACACTTTTTCAAGCCTACCAAGCGATTTCAACATTTTAGATGTTGGTTCTGGTACAGGATTCTTCACCCAGAGAGTGATGGAGAAGCTGAATAAAAGTTTTGGAAAAGCACCAATTTTCTGGGCATTAGACATTACTCCTGGAATGTTACTTGTTTTATCCACTAACGTGAAAGATTCTTCGATTATTCCCATACTGGGACTCGGAGAAAAAATCAAAGAGAGTCTCATTTTTAATTCATCCAGATATATTCAAATGGGTATTGATATTCCCATGAAATTCCAGGGAATTATGTCAGTCCTTGCATTACATCATTGTGCTGATCCTGAGAAAGTTTTTACGAGCATGGATTCTGTTTTAGCAGAGGATGGCTTGGTTGCCATTGTTGATGAATGTAAACATCCCTTTGAGGAGTACCGTGATGAGATGCTTGACATCCATCTTGGGTTTGATATTGAAGAGCTTCATTCGAAAGCATCAAAGGTATTTAAAGATGTTCAGGCAAATAAACTCAGGGGCGTCATATGTGAATCATCTGGTAGGAAAGTGGAAATGTTTGCTCTAACAGCAAGGAGAAAAGACAAGTTTTTTCTTATTCCGTGAATTTTATGCATGTAATAACCACTTCCACAAAGGAACAAATCTTATTCTTTCATTCCTCATTCTTTCCTCTGCTTCATAATCCTTTGTGATAATGGAAAGATCTTCGCATCCGAATTCTCTTTTTGCACTCGATAAGGCAGTAATCTCTCTTTTTCTGACATTCTCCTCCTCAATCTCGTAGCAGACTTGAATTAGTTGTTTAATCTTGAAATTTTCTCTTATGACGAAATCCACCTCTTTCCCAAAATGATTTTTCCAGTAGAAAATCTCTTCTTTGTTAAGATATTTTCTTATCAGTTCTAAAAACACCACATTCTCATAGAGTCTTCCAAAGTTCTTTGTAAATTTTAAAGAAAGAGCACTTATAAAACCATTGTCAATAAAATAGAGCTTTCGCGATGTCTGGAGTTGTTGTTTAATTTTTTGAGACAAAATCAATAAAGGATGGAAAAAATACGAACTTTCCAGATAGGAAAGATATCTTTGCAATGTATTTTTTCCTGTGGCATAGTTCATGCTTTTTAAATTGTTATACAGTTTGCTAATCGAGAAATACGTAGAATTGAGGAGAAGTCTTACCATTGCAAAAAGAACCTCCTCGTTTTTGATTTTGAATCTCTCAACCATATCCCTTCTCAAAACTGTCTTATAATATTCCTGCAGCAACTCTAATTTCTTTTCTTCAGGTATGAGCACGACCTCAGGCATGCCTCCGTAATAGATATACTCCTCAAGGGCATTGTCCATTTTCATTTTCTCATCCTCAGAATATTTTAATGCTTCTAAATCAATCTGGATATTCTTAAATCTGAGAAATTCTTTGAATGAGAGCGGAAAGAGATTAACTTCTAAACATCTCCCTCTCAATTCTGTCGGGATTTCCCTAGTTGAAACCTTGGAGGATGAACCAGTAATGAAAATTTTTATTTTCTCTGTATCATGCACTCTTCTGAGCCATTTGCTCCAAAGAGGAATGTTGTGAATTTCATCCAGAAAAAGAAATCTTATAGGCTTTTTAAATGTTTGCTTTATCGCTGGAATCAAATTACTCAGAAATTCAGTTTTTGGAGGGATTCTTTCATCTTCAAAGTTTATATAAACAACCTCTTCTCTATGAGTTGACTTCAATAATCCATTTATCAGATTCAATACAAGGTATGTCTTACCCACTCTTCGGAAACCAGTAACCGCGATAATCTTTGAAGGTTGAATGTTAAGATAACGGGAAAGATTTATCTCTCTGGGAATACTTTCAGGAAGCTTCCTTTCCTTCCATTCGTATAAAATTGTTCTAATTGTATCATTCATGATACAATTATTATAAAAAATTGTACTACTTAAGTCAAATTTGAATCAATTTTTGAGTTATTCCCTTTCAGAATTACAGGAAAATGGCCTATTTCACCGGCACTGTCAAAGAGCCGAATATTCTCAAATTATTCTTTTTAGGCCAGTTTCACAGGAATATGAAAGGGGGGATTCTCGCTTTTAGCAGAAAGTTGCGGAATCACTGTGATCTAACGCGCAATCCATGTCAAATCATTTAACTAGATAACTGTATATATATCTGATTGAATCATGTAATTTGTAACCAAACAAGGTTTTTGTCTTCTGTTGTATATTCCGATCCAAAGTGGCCATCGATTCCGATTCAAACCGGCCACTGATTCTGATTGAAAGTGGCCACCCATTCCGATTTATTCCGGCCACTTTTTCGATGAAATCAGAATTTGAAAAAGT